>JBFYKS010000001.1:0-8529 GCA_041305785.1 Methanoregula sp.
AGCAGTCCCAGTTCCGCGTAGAACGGGTAACTGATCCCGGTGTAAGATCGCTCGCACCGGCTAATCTTCCGGGTAGTATAAAGTGCCTCGATGAGTGCAACAATCCAGATGCCCAGGAAAATCTGGGTATTGTACGGGGTATTGATGTACCCAAACGAGATTACCAGGAACGAGAGGAAGAACAGGATGCCCTTGATGGTGTCGCCGTTGTAGAACTGGCCAAGCCCGACGCCGATGAACGACAGGATGAGCGTGATCCCGGTCTTCGGGAGCCCGACAACGTATATCTCCGGTTTGTGGCTTGACGGAGCGTCCAGTTCGTTCTGATCCGTGAACTTACGGTGGCAGGCGCGGCAGAAGTACTCGTCGTACGTGAACATTGCTCCGCAATACGGGCATTTCCGCCCGATCTGCTCCTTGCTTGCCATTGAAGAAATATAAAAATTGCATCCTTAAAGAGTTTTGGAACTTAAAATAAGATTTGTTTTTTGGGGAAATGGCAAAAACGTGCTTTCACGCGCTCCCGTCCTGGTACCAGGATCAGACCGGCATCCCGGTATAGATGTTATGCTTGGTTGCCATGATCTTCACCCGCACCTGCCCTGACTGTTTTGAGCAGTTGTACACCGAGACCACGCGGTTGTTTGCAACGCCAAGCATCTCGCCATGGATCCAGCCCGGCGCCCGGATCTCGACGGTCACTTTATCGCCTTTCTGCATCGTGAGGGGGACGAACTGTTGCCGCCGGGTCCCAAAGTCCCGTTCCATGTCAAGCCGCAGGGGGATCTTTGCCTCTTCTTCCCAGGGTTTGATGCTCCGGTTGAAGAACTGCCACCAGCTCTGGGCTTTCACCCCTTTGGGCGACCGGCCATAGCGGTAGTGCTCGAACTTCTGGATCCCGAGCGGCGGGAAACGTTTACCGGCGCCAATCTCCTGTGCAAACCGGATAAGTTTTGGGATCTCGTCATCGTTGATCCCGGGGAGGTAGACCGGGGCGATGAGGAGGTCGATTTTGCTTGCCACAATCTCCTTTGTGGTTGCAATGAGGGTATTTACATCGTACCAATCCACACCGGAAAGCATCCGTGAGATCTCCGGGTCGAGTGCATGGAGCGAGAGGTTGATCCGGTCAAGCCCGGCAGCCTCGAGTGCGGCAATCATTTTTGTAGTAAGGAGCGTGCCGTTGGTCTGGACGGAGATGGTCGATACTTCGGGAATCGTACGGAAGGCCGCGATCATGCCGGGCAGCTCGCGGTACATCAGCGGTTCGCCGGGCGAATCGATATGGCACTCTACGCCCGGTCCCTTGAATGCGGCAATCTCGCGGACTGCCTCAACAAGGTACTCCATCTCCACTTCGTAACTCGTTGCACGGGTCTTTGATTGCGGGCCGGCATCCACCGAGCAGAACGGGCAGTTGATGTTGCACCCGCAGCTGGGCCGGACCTGCAACAGGCTCGTGCCCCGGTCGATGACCCCGAAATAGAGCGAGCCCATCAGCGGGATATCCGACTCGCGGGTGATCCTGACGTGTGTCATGAAAATGTGACCTGGGCGATTTCGGGTTCAGGCCCCGTCCGTTTTAATGCGGCAACCGATCCATTCGCCGCGGTCCATCTCCGGGGCCGGGTTCTCCATCCGCGCAAAGACGAACTCGAACGCTTCCACATCCACCGGCATCCGGCCGTTCTTTTTGCAGAACCTGACAAACGCATCGTACATGTGCTCAAACGGGACGCGTGCATCCGTGTCCCCGATGAGCATCTCCTCGTGGAACCGCCAGATGCCCTCGAACTCCCGCTCATCGTCCACCAGCTGGCGGGTGATTTCGGTATCTACTGCCTCTACCGCGTCCTGCCGCCGGGATACGGTTTCAAGATCCCGGTAGTAATCAGTAACCACGGTGAGGCCCTGCCGGAGATCGTTGAGTTCCTGCTCAAGATTTTTGAGTTTTTTCTCCTGTTTTTGGGGCTGATCGGAAGAGTCCATCACCATTGATCACCCTTTTTCTTTTCAGGACAGATAAAGTGCGCGAATGTACCGGTATCAGCGCCTTTCCTGCAGAACTTTTCCCGCATATACGCACTGGCCAAAGGAGACGCAGCCGTCCCCGAGCGGGTACTCGTTGTTGATGACGCAGACAAACCCGCGGGCAATGATCTCGCGCCGGATCGTTTCGCGGATGGCATGGTTGTAGGCAACCCCGCCGGAGAGCGCGATCTTCTTCATCCCGTCCTGCTCCGCAGCCCGGATCGCCATCTTTGCAATCCCGCGGGCAAGGTTGAACTGGAACGAGGCGGCGATGTCGCAGGCAGCCTGCCGGTCACCCGTGCGTGCATCCATCATCCGGTCAAACGCGGTCTCCATCAGGGCCCGCCCCGAAAGCATCTCGCACCCCGCGTCCGTTGTGGTGTTGAGATCCCAGGTCTCGGCCGTGCCGGCCGCAGCAGCGGATTCAAGTTTCATTGCCGGCTCTCCATCGTACGTCCGCTCGCGGCAGATCCCCAGAAGTGCCGATGCCGCGTCGAGGAGCCGGCCGGTACTTGTGGTCCTGCTGACATTGAAATCCCGGTCCACCTGCTGGCCGAGCAGCCGGAGTTCCACGTCGCCCCAGCCCCGGGAAGCAAGGAGGGATAGCACCCGCTCGTCCGGCAGCACGCCATAGAGCATCCGCTCGGGGAACCGGGTAGCGAGATCGCCGCCGGGCATGGCAACCGGTTCAAGGTGGGCGACCCGGCGCAGCTCCGGTACCTGGCCGACAAAGATCTCCGAACCCCAGATCGTGCCGTCGTCACCGTAACCAACCCCATCGATGGCGATCCCCACGCAAGGTTCTGACGTAGCTGCGGCGATATGGGCCCGGTGATGCTGGACGGGGATGAGTTCGAGGCCCTGATCGCTTGCGATCTCCCGTGCAAACCGGGTGGAGAGGAACTGCGGGTGGAGGTCATGGGCCACAACATCGAAAGTTGCACCAAGAACCCGCCGGAGGTTACGGATCGTCTCCTCAAGGTAATCGAGCGTTGCCGGGTTGCGGACATTACCCACATGCGGGGAGGTGACCGCAAACCCGTTCTTGTAGATGGTCGCGTTCGCGTTCAGCTCGGGGCCGACCGCGAGGATGCAGCGGTCCCCGAGCTCCACAGCGGTCCGTTTCGGGGCGATCCCCCGGGAAAGCCGGATGATCTGGTTGTCGCGCATCACCGAATCATCGCACCGGTTCACGATCGGGCGGTTGTGGGAGAGGAAGAAGTCCACGCTGTTGTGCAGTTTTGCCATCGCGTGGTCGATGTCGGTGATCATCGGGTAGCCGGGCATGTTGGCGCTCGTCATGATCAGGAGCGGGTGCTCCAGGCCTGCGAAGAGGAGATGGTGGAGGCCGGTGTACGGCAGCATGCAGCCGATGGTGTGGAGGTTGCTGATACCGGCATGGGCCGTGTGGTCGCGTTTTTCCAGCACCAGGATCGGGTGGACGGGACCTTCAAGCAGGCGCCGTTCATCGGGTGATACCCGCACAAGCCGGTCGAGATGGTCGGGACGGACCATGATCGCAAACGGCTGCTCGGTCCGCCCGAGCCGTTTTTTGAGTTCGCCCGCGGACTCTTCCGTGCAGGCAAGATGGAACCCCCCGATCCCCCGCATGGCGAGGATCCGCCCGGCATCCAGCAGGGCTGCCGCTTCGCGGATGGGATCGGCACACTTCACCTTCCGCCCGCTCCGGTCATAGAGCGTCAGTTCCGGGCCGCAGGCAGTGCAGGCAATGGTCTGCGCATGGTGACGACGGGAGTTCGGATCGCCATATTCTGCCGAACAGGATGGGCACAGGGAGAATTCGTCCATCGAAGTCCGCTCGCGGTCGTACGGGATGTTTTTGATGATACTGTACCGGGGTCCGCAGTTCACGCAGGACGTTGCCCAGTAACGCTCGTACCGCCCGCCGCGTTTGAAGATGTCTTCAATACACTGGTCGCAGATCGCAATGTCGGGCGGGATCATGCCGGTGAAGGAACCGGTTCCGCTCTCAAGAATAACAAAACCGTCCGGAATTTCCCGGTCAGTGCAGGTAACGTCAACCGAATCGATGCGGGAGAGCGGGGGACCTTGGGTAACCATGGCCACGAACTCATCAAATCGCTCCCCGCGGGCATGGATCTCGACCTCGCTTCCGAGATTCTTCACCGAGCCGGAGATGCCAAGGGCAACAGCCCTGGCGTACACAAACGGGCGGAACCCGACTCCCTGGACAATACCTTTGACCGTGATCCTGCCTGTTTTCTGCATGATTCTGTCGCAAAAATTTATTGATACTCGCGGGGATATATGTATAGGGTTTTTACAGTGCCGGGCCACATTCGCATAGTCAACGATCCCGTAGAGCTTGTTCCTCTCCTGATGACGTTCAACGACCCCATGTACAAGAAGGTCTACGAACTATTGAACAAATCCTGGATGACCGAAGAAGAGATCCAGGCGCAGGTGCAGGACGATAATCTTCCGGTCTGTCTCCAGATCTTAAAGAAAGGCAATCTGGTGGAGGAACAGTGGCGGATGCCAAAGCCCGGCAAGAAACCGGAAAAAGAGTTCCGCGCCACCTACAACAAGTTCCGGGCAAACTTCCAGTGCAACCTCTCCGATCTCTCCGACATCCTCTACCTCTCGCTCTCCAATGACGAGAACCTCCGCGAAGTTGTGGAGAACATCGAGTCTGAGCTCGGGAAGGGGAACAGTTCGATCAACGATCTCTCCCGGAAATTCAGTGTCAGCCCCGTCTTTGTCAAGGGGCTTGCCAAGAGAATCCCTCACATGGACGTGAAGGGCCAGGGACTGGTGCTGCTTGACACAGGGCGGTAAGGATCCCCACTACTCCATTCTGCGCAGCAAGCGCGAGGTCTCCCGCCTCCAGATCTTAGTGGAGATTGCCGAGCACCAGCCGGCTGTCCGCCAGCAGGAGATCGCCGAGAAACTGGGAGTGACCCCGCAGGCAATCTCGGAGTACATCCGTGAACTGGTCGAGGAGGGTATGGTCTCGGCAAGCGGCAGGGGCAACTACGAGGTCACAAAAACCGGTATCGAGTGGGTGCTCGAGAACGCCGAGTCGCTTGAATCCTATGCCCGGCATATAAGGCGCGACATCATCCAGCAGGTCTCGGTCTGGACTGCCCTTGCGGCCGAAAACCTGAAGACCGGCGACGAGGTTGGCGTGTACATGAAGGACGGGTTCCTCTATGCCGGCAAATCCCCCCTTGCGGCAACAGGGACCGTCATTGCCGATGCAAAGGTTGGCGAGGACGTGGGGATCGCCCGGCTCAACGGGATCATCGAGCATACGGAAGGAAAGATCCATGTCTGCAAGGTGCCCCGGATCCAGAGCGGGGGTTCCCGCCGGGTCAGGAAAAAGGAGCTGCTGGAAGTCTGCAAGGGGGCCGGGATGGTTGCAGCTGTCGGCCTTGAAGCCTATATCGCCCTGAACGCTGCCGGCCGGAAGCCCGACATGTTCTTTGGCGCCCGCGAAGGGGTCATCGAGGCTGCATTCCACGGGCTCGACTGTGCGATCGTGATCGTGGACGAGGAGTTCACGGACTTTTTGAAACGGCTGGAGAACGTGCACCTCCCGTACGTGATCCACGACCTGATCGCGCCATGAAGATCCTCATCCAGCCCCAGAAGACCGGGAGTTACAAGCTGATCTATTACGATGGCCGGAATACCCGGGGGTCCGGTTTTGTTGACCTGTCAGAGACTCCAAGGGGACCCCGGCCCACCAAGTACCGGGTGAAGTGGGGGACAAAAAAGGAGTACCGTCACACCCCTTCAAAGGATCTCATCACCAACCTGCGCGAGTCCGAAGTGCTGATGGTGAAACGCGACCAGCCGTTCGAGACGTTCCTTGCTGATTTCCAGGTGCAGGCGGGTACGGTAAGGGCATGCCGGATGTGCCTGCTGGATGATCGCGTAACAGAATTGTCTGAAGAGAACACCGTGCAGTTCGGGAAAGGCGAGCGCATCTGTCTTGACTGCGGCAGGCGTGAGCTCAGGCGCGAGGTTGCGCATATCGGCAGGCTCGGCCGGGACGGTATCGCGCACCTCGAGAGCCTCCTTCTCCAGTTCCGGAACCTGGACCGGGTGCTTGCGATGCTCCTCCCTGAGAAGATGACGATGGCGGCTGCCCTCTTCGACAAGCTCGAAGCGCACCCGGTGATGAAGACGGCGCCGATAAACGAGCTGCCGCTTCCCCGCCAGTTCGTGGATTGCTGCGGGGTCACCCAGCTGATGCCGGCCCAGCAGCTGGCAGTCGAGGCCGGCCTCTTACAGGGAAAAGACCTGCTCGTTGTTGCTGCAACCGCGAGCGGCAAGACGTTCATCGGTGAGATGGCGGGGCTCAAGAACTATGTTGAGGGGCGGGGCCGGACGCTCTTTCTGGTGCCGCTCGTTGCCCTTGCCAACCAGAAGTACGAGCGGTTTACGGAACGGTACGGGAAACTTGCCAAAACCGGTCTCCTCACCGGGGTGAGCCGGCTGAACCTGCCCGAGACGCGCAAGATTGCCGAGCGCAGCCCGCAGGCACCCATCATTGTCGGTACGTACGAGGGGGTGGACAACATGATTCGCCGGGGCGAGAAGATGCGAAACATCGCAACGGTGGTCATCGATGAGGTGCAGATGCTCGAGGATAAGGACCGGGGTCACCGGCTTGACGGGATGATCGCCCGGTTGAAGTACCTCTGCCCCCAGGCGCAGTTCCTCTACCTGTCAGCAACCATCGGCTCGCCCAAAGTGCTTGCAAAAAAACTCAACTGCACGCTCGTCCAGTATGCTGAGCGGCCGGTTGGTCTTGAGCGGTATCTCATCTTCTCTGAACGCAAAGAGAAGATCCCGACCATCAAGCAGATGACAACCGAGGAGTATAAACGTACCTCGACCAAGGGATACCGGGGCCAGACGATCATCTTCACCAATGCCCGGACCCGGTGCCACACGATAGCCGATGCGCTCGGCCAGCGGGCGGCAGCCTATCATGCCGGGCTCACCGCGCAGGAACGGCGGGATGTGGAGAGCCGGTTTCTGGGCGGGAAACTGATGGCGGTAGTAACGACCGCAGCGCTCGGGGCAGGCGTGGACTTTCCTGCATCGCAGGTGATCTTCGATGCTCTTGCGATGGGCAGGGACTGGCTTTCCGTCCAGGAGTTTAACCAGATGGCGGGACGGGCGGGCCGGCCGGATTTCCATGACCTTGGCCGGGTCGTGATCCTTGCCGAGCCCGGCGGGAGTTATTCGCGGGAGAACCCGGGAACCGAGGAGGAGATCGCGATCCGGCTCCTCAAGGGCCAGATGGAAGAAGTGGCACCGGTCCATGACTTTGAGGCAAGCTCGGAAGAGTACGTGGCAAACGCGGTTGCCTGTGATGGTGAAGAGGCGGAGATCAACCGGATCACCGGTATGATGGTCGGGAGCATGGAGCCGGTGCTTTCCGATCTCATTGCCCACCAGCTGGTGGAGAAGAAAGGCACGAAGTTTGTCATGAGCCCGCTTGCAAAGGTGATGGCCGAGCACTTCATCGGGATGGAGCGGCTCCTTGAGATCGTCCGGCTGACGAAAGTGATGAAGGATCCCGTAGATATTATTGCAGAACTCGAGAGCGAGGATGTGCACCGGGATAAAAAGGATCCAAAAGCAACGGGGAGCAAGCCGGGCGCGTCCTTAAAGGAGCCGGAAAAAGGCAGCGGGCAGAAGCAGGGCAGGAAGCGGAAACGATAAAGACCAAATGTGCCTGATCCTGCCGTGATGATAAATCCGGTAAATCCTTTCAAAATCCTCTAAAATACACTTTATTTACAAATCAGAATTAATATATTGGATTTCCCGGGAACAATGCTTTTATGCGATAATTGGATCCACTAATGATCATGGAAGCAGCGGAAGACCCGGACCTCCAGATCAGGCGCGATCTCGCCAACCTGACCCGGACCCTCAATAAGGACGACCTCAACCCGGACGTCATGTTTGCCGGGTCACGGGGAATCCGGTCCTGTACGCCGCAGTTTGGGACGACCTCGAAGTCGAGCGTCTCGGTGAGCGAGCGCTTAAAGCGGGTCCGGCTCCCCACCGAATAATCCTTTTTTTTAATGTTATTCCGGCAGCGCCCGGCACACCCAGATGTCATAGATCGGGTCGGCAGGATTTTCTTTGATCTCGATTCTCCGGCCCAGGTCTTCACCCCAGGATCTGATGAGGTTTGCCTCGGGCTCTGTCCCAACGGTGATGAGGGTCTCTTTGGTCACCGCGAAGAGTTCGCTTACGATCTGCTGCCACATGTCCTCTGAGAAGAGGTTGATCTCGCCCATCATGATCCCGATGCCCTTTGGGACGGGATCGATGTAGTGGGAGGTCTTCATGGCATCGAGCCACATCGTCTCTTCCGGCAGGAGCCGGCCGGTGGCAAGTCCAAGGGAGAGGAGCGTTTCGTCATTGTCATACGAGAGCGGAGTAAAGTTAAGATCCCGCAATACGAGTGAGCCGACACCGGAGCCG
>JBFYKS010000002.1:0-3337 GCA_041305785.1 Methanoregula sp.
CGGCCGGGATGGTGAAGGTGATTGCCGCTGCGGTGATGGACGTGAACCGGGCCGGGACGAGGCCGATGTACTGGTACACGGAGCCGGGCGGGGGCGGGACATTCGAGCCGGGTTCTGTCATGCCGGTGACGATGAGGCTGGAAATGCCGGTGCCGGTGACCTCGGCATGATCAACCGCGGAGTTGCCGCCGATGTTGACCATCAGGGATACAGACGGGGAGGTGGAAGACGGGCCACTGTCGCTGCTGCTGCCGTCACCGGGATCGGACGCAGGCGGGTTGTCCGGAGGGGCCGGTGGATTCTGTTGTGGTGCCGGTGCAGTCACGGTGATGTAGCCGGCCCGGGTCATCGTGCCGGAACCCCCGGTGTTGTTTGCGATCAGGGTGAGGGTGTACGTGCCGGCCGCTGCATAGGTATGCGTGGCATTCTTCGCCGCTATTTCCGTGGTGTTGAACCATGTCCCGTCACCGAACGACCAGTTCCAGGTTGTTGGCGAATTCGTGGAGGTCTCGGTGAACGTGACCGCAAGCGGGGCAGTGCCGGTGGTTGGCGTGCCGGTGAACGCGACAACAGGTGTGCCCCAGGAAACGACAAACGCTCCTGCCCCGGTCACTACCTGTGCGTCGGGATTGGTGATCTCCACGTCCCATGCACCGGTTGCCGCGCCGGTCAGGTCAACGGTGCAGTCGATGATTGTAGCACCCGTGAGCGTGACGCCGGTTGCGGTAATATCCGGCTGGCCGGCCCTTTTCAGGGTGACCGTGGGCGTGCCGTAATAATTGGTACCGGTGATGGTCACCGCTGCCGCCGCGTCATCGTTTGTTCCGGTAGCCGGGGCGATGTTCGTGAACGTTGGAGCAGGATTGGAGATGGTGTATGCTCCGGCATCAGTGACAGTTTTTCCATCCGGGTTGGTGATCTCCACGTCCCATGCGCCGGCTGCAGCGCCGGTCAGGTCGAACGTACAGTCAATCGTTGTATCGCCCGTGAGCGTGACGCCGGTTGCGGTGATATCCGGCTGGCCGGCCCTTTTCAGGGTGACCGTGGGCGTGCCGTAATAATTGGTACCGGTGATGGTCACTGCCGCCGCCGCGTCATCGTTCGTGCCGGTAGCCGGGGCGATGCCGGTGAAGGTTGGTGGCGAAAAGGTGAAGGGATAGGCTTTTCCCACATATGATATCCCCACCGGATGAGTAAAGTGACTGGAACAAACGACTGCGGTGTCCCCGTCAATTGCAACCGAGTTCCCGAACCAGTTATCGACAGCCTTATCGGAAGCGGAGAGAATGGCGACTTCCCCCCAGTTGTCAGCGCCGCCCTGGTCTTTGTAAAAAATATAGGCTTTTCCCGCGTCGGAAATACCTCCGGGATTAGCATGATCTGCCCCAATTATCGCGTTGCTCCCCGAGATGGCAACTGCGTTGCCGAATCGGTCCACGGCAGCCTTGTCGGAAGCAGAGAGAATGGCGACTTCGCCCCAGTTATCAGTGCCGCCCTGGTCTTTGTAAAAAATATAGGCTTTTCCCGCGTCGGAAATACCTCCGGGATTAGCATAATCTGCCCCAATTATCGCGTTGCTCCCGTCAACTGCAACCGTATTGCCGAAATTGTCCAAGTCAGCCTTGTCAGAAGCGGAGAGGATTTTCGCCTGCCCCCAGTTGTTTGCCCCACCCTGGTCTTTGTAAAATACATATGCCTGCCCGCGATGATCCCCTCCAGAATCAGCCAAATATGCCCCGACGATTGCGATGTCTCCTGCTATGGCAACCGAACAGCCAAAGAAGTTGTTGTGATCCCTATCGGAAGCGGAGAGGATTTTGACCTGCCCCCAGTTATCCGCTCCACCCTGGTCTTTGGAGAATATGTAGGCATCTCCTGCCTGGAGAAAACCAGCGTAATCGGAAGTCTCTGCCCCAATGATTGCGGTGTTCCCATCAATTGCAACCGCGTTGCCGAAATGGCCGCTGCCTGCGGCAGAGAGAATGGCGACTTCCCCCCAGTTGTCAACTCCGCCTCGGTCTTTGTAAAAAATATAGGCTTTTCCCCCGTCGCGCGCTCCGATGACTGCAGTATCCCCTGAAATGGCAACCGAGAAACCGAACCTACTCGCCCCAGTAGTATCTGAACCAGAGAGAATGGTGACTTCTCCCCAGTTGTCTGCTCCGCCATGGTCTTTGTAAAAAACATAGGCTCTCCCCTCTCCCCAGCTCGCACCCGCACCAAGTGCCCCGACGATTGCGATGTCTCCTGATATGGCAACCGAGCAGCCAAAGTTGTCGTGATCAACCCCATCCGATGCGGTAAGCACCTTCACCTGCGTGACCAGCGGGTCGATCCGGACCGGGTACACGGCAAAGTTATCATCAATCTCCCATACAAGCGTGTTGCCGGTAAGGATGAGCCGGGCGGGAAGACCATTGCCTTCAGCGTCCTGTGCGGCAAGCCCGCTGTACTGGAAGACCGGGCCTTCTGCATCTGAGAAGACGAGATCCTGTCCATCAAGGGAGGGGGTGAGATTGCCGGAGATAGCAAAGACTATCCGCAGCGGGCCGGTGCCTGATGGCCGGACTGCGATGTCCATCCCCTGCTCGATCCCGTTGTTGCCGTTCAGGTACCATTCGGTGTACCCGGCCCGGGCGATGGTGAGCGTCCGGCCATCTCCTCGTGCGGTTCCCGGCCCAAACGGCCGGTACCGCTCAGTCCGGCCGGCTGCTGCGAGCTGCATACCAAACGAATCGTTCGCGGAGGAGACCGTGACAGCGCCGGTCCCGTCCCGTCGGATCGAACTCTGCTGAGCGTAGTTTACCGCAAACCAGGTACCGGTCGCCTCATTGTACTGGAATCCATGGAGTGTCTGTTCAATGCGCTGTTCAAGATTTTTTGCAGATGCCGGTGAGAGGTTCGCAGCCCATGTTTTCTCTGCTGCCTGCCCGGAACTGAATGATTCCTCACGGGAGAATACATTCGGCCCGATAGCGGGAATTCCGCTGATGCCGGTAACCGCGAACCCATCCGGTAGTATCACTGCCCCTGCCACCGGCCCGGCAAGGGCAAGCAATCCAATGATGAGAAAACAGATCACAATGCGGAGCGGGTGGGAGTGCACCGTCCAATCCCATAATCTCATTGTACTCACAACCGGCACAGCTCCCGCATAATTCCGTTGACAAAATGTAAATTTTCAATACGATAAATATATCGAAATGAATTCGTGTAAAAATCGCTCCGTTCTCTGAATTTAGGTTGATATCGACCCGTTTTGGAATATAAACATTTTTCCGTGCACCAAACCTGAAAAAGATAAACGCGAAGAAAAACGTGAACGCTTTATCGATCC
>JBFYKS010000003.1:0-15731 GCA_041305785.1 Methanoregula sp.
GCGGAGATGGGCCTTGCCTACCTCGAGATCCCGCTTGAGTCCGTAACGGGGGATTCTCTCACCGTGACCGCCCGGTTCCGGTACACCCAGTACGAGGTCCGGTACATCATCGACCCGGCAAAGGTAGGGACCTATGACACGGCAGATCCCGAATACAAAAAATACACTGCGTCCGGTAAGAACATCGTCATCACGCCGGAGATGAAGGCAAAGGCGCTCGAGATCGTGGGGGACGAGACCAACCCGTACCTGCAGGCAGAGAAGATCTACTGGCACGTAGTATCTCATCCCTACAGCAACGTACCCCACGTGAGGCTCAATGCCGGCAAAACGCCGGAATCGGTCTATATGCTGGAGACCGGGTTTGGGGACTGCGGCACGCAGAGCATGTACTTCTCTGCCCTCTGCCGATCGCTCGGCATCCCCGCCCGGGCCATCGGCGGCTACCAGCTCGTGCCGGGCCATGAGGGGACCCATTTCTGGTCCGAGTACTACCTGCCGAACTATGGCTGGATACCGAACGACGTGACCATTGCCGAGGGTGCGGAATGGTCATATGAGGCATCGGAAGAGGACCGTCACCAGTATAAGGACTTCTATGCCAGAAACCTCGACCCGTACCGCTACATCATCCAGAAAGACGTGGATGTCCCGCTCACCCCGCCCGCGGGCGATGTGGTGATGTTCGATATGGTTGTCCAGTCGCCAAAGGCTGTCTGCGACACCTGCGATACCGACCCGGAGTTCGAGATGCTCGAAGACTGGAAGGTAATCGTAAAAAAAGTGGGATAACCCCGTACGGGGATTATTCCGTCCCCTCTTTTTTGGGTGAAGGTTCTTCTTCTTCTGCCTCGTCCCCTTCGCCCGCTTTCCTTGTCTTCATCGAGGGGAAGAGGATGACCTCCTTGATGGAATCGTTGTTGGTGAGGAGCATCACGAGCCGGTCGATACCGATCCCGACCCCGCCGGTCGGGGGCATGCCGTAGCCGATGGCGTTGATGAAGTCGTAATCGATCATCTGCGCTTCGACATCGCCAAGGCGCCGTTTCTCGTCCTGCGCTTCGAACCGCTCCTTCTGGTCCACGGGGTCGTTGAGCTCCGAGAAGCCGTTCCCCACTTCCATGCCGGCGATGAAGAGCTCGAACCGCTCGGTGAAACCCTCTTTTGTGCGGTGGCGTTTTGCCAGAGGCGAGTTCTCGACCGGGTAATCGTAGATGAAGGTGGGCTGGACGAGCTTCTCCTCGACAAGTGCCTCGAAGAAGGCGATGAGGTACTCGCGCTGGTTCCGGGGCTTGTCCGGGTCTTCGATCCGGTGCTCGTGGGCGAGCGTTCTGAGTTCCTCAACGGAGTGGGAAAAGATCTCGATCCCCGCGATCTCCTTTACGGCATCGTCCATGGAGAGTTTCTTCCACGGGGCGGTGAAGTTGAGCATGGTCTCACCAAAGGGCAGCTCGTACTTCCCGTGCATCCTGTCGATGATGGATGTCACGATCTTCTCGGTGAGTTCCATCATGTCCGAAAAGTCGCGGTACACCTGGTAGATCTCGACCATCGTGAACTCGGGGTTGTGGTCCGCGTCCACGCCTTCGTTCCTGAAGTTGCGCGATATCTCGAAGACCTTCTCGAACCCCCCGACCACGAGCCGCTTGAGATACAACTCGGGAGCGATCCGGAGGAAGAGTTTCTGGTCGAGGAAGTTGTGGTAGGTGGTGAAGGGCCGGGCGTTTGCGCCACCGTACACCGGCTGGAGGATGGGGGTCTCGAATTCGAGGAAGCCGTTGTCGTCGAGATACCTGCGGAGGAGCGAGATGATCCGGCTCCGGTTACGGAAGGTCTGCCGGTTCTCGTCGTTCACGATCAGGTCCACGTACCGCTGCCGGTAGCGTTTCTCCACATCCTTGAGCCCGTGGAACTTCTCGGGCAGGGAGCAGACTGCCTTGGTGAGGAGGACAAAGGTGTCCACCCAGATGGTGATCTCCCCCAGCTTGGTGCGGAAGACATGCCCCGTAACCCCGATGATGTCGCCCCGCTCGATATACTGGTTGAAGAGATCGAACTGCTCGTCCCCGAGATCGTTCTTGCGGATGTAGAGCTGGACCTTGCCGCTCTCATCCCCGAGATCGGCAAAGATGGTCTTGCCGTGCTTCCGGACAATGTAGATCCTGCCGGCAACCGTGACACTCTCTTCGCTCTTGTCGTGGGTGATCTCCGCGTACCTTGTTTTGATCTCAAGGACAGTGTCCTTGCGGTCGAAAGTGGGGGGGAACAGGGAGAGCCCTCTCTCGCGGAGGGCCGCTATCTTGTCGATTCGGGTCTGGTCGAAGAGGGTGTTTTGGGTGGGATCAGTCATTGTTGTATGCACCACGGGGGACGGTTTCGTATCGTAATTATGGGTTGTCCGGCGTAATAATACCATCAGCACAGGTGCTGTTCAGGATACGCGGACCTGAAATCTTTCTGTATCATTGGCCGCGCCGCTTCAGGACTTCGGACGCGTACTTTGCCATCCCGTACACCCCGTCGGTTGACGGGTGGACCTCGATGAAGTCGGCAAAGTCGTGGACGGAGAAGTGGCGCCGCATCAGGAGGGCCAGGTAGCCCGCGATCAGCCCCCCGCCGGGCGAGGCGGAGCACATGCCGCTGATGGATCCGTCGGGGGCGACCATCAGCTTGGCAAGGCCGGTGTTGGACGAGGGTACCCCCCAGAAGGTGTCCGGCCCGGCCGGGCCGGGAATGACGAGCGGTTTTGCCGCCGGGTTGCCGTCCGAGCAGAACGCGAGTTCGTCCCCGAGCGAGAGGGACTGGGGGATGCAGGAATAGTCCATCTTCCGGTGCATACCGAGGATATTGTCGGCCGCCACGATCCCCTGCTGCCTCGCAACAGGGGTCAGGAAGGGCGGGCCGACAAGGTCTCCTCCTGCATAGACACAGGGGATACTCGTGCGCATGTACTCGTCCACGATGACCTCCCCATTCGGCCGCTTTGCGACACCCCGAATGTTCTCGGAGTTCGGGGCAAGGCCCGCGGCGATCAGGACAGCATCGCAGTCGAGCATATCGGAAGCCTTTGCGGTCTTCAGGCTGACCCGGATGCTGTTTGCCCCCCCTTCTACCGAAAGGACACTGGTACCCTGCCGGATATCGGTGCCGGCAAGTTCCCGCATGGCCCGGTTCCGGAGGTTCTCGTCAAGGTTCTTTAAAAACCCGCTCCGTGACAAAACCGTGACCCGGCTCCCGAACCGGGAGAAGATGTAGGCAAACTCCGCCGCCATGATTCCCCCGCCGATGATGACCAGGTGCTCCGGGAGGCGCGCCATTGTTTTCAGGGTGTGGGGAGTGTAGATTCCCGGTGTCGCGATCCCCTGGATGTTTGGGATGTTGGGCCGGGAGCCGGTGGAGAGGATGACTGCATCCGCGTTCAGGGCCTCGTTGTCGTACACGACCTTCTCCCCGTTGAACTCCCCTTCTTTCCCGTAGAGGATCTCAACACCGGTATTACGGGTCTCTTTGTCGAGGATGGTGGCGATGGTGGCCTGGATCTTCTGCATCTCGGAGAGGAGTTGCAGAAAATCCACGTTCGGGACGGTGTCCACGATCCCAAGATCCCGGAATGTCCCGATCTTCTCAACAACCCGGGCCACCTCGTTGAGGGCACAGACCGGCATGCAGCCGAAATGGAGGCACTGTCCCCCAATCCCCCCCTTCTCGATGAGGGTCACCTCTTTTCCGGCATCTGCCAGCCGTATCGAGGCAAGCCGCCCGGCCGGTCCTCCGCCAAGGATGACGATCATGCGGACCCCTGAAAACGGAGATCCGGTTGCCGGGCTGCTCCCGGGTCAATTCCTGTCAGCCTGAAAAAAAAAGAGGGCAGGGTCTGTTCTCTCCTGCCCGACCGTTGCTTCTGAACAATCATCGGGTCTTAGAATACTTCCACGCCTTCATCCATCGGCTCCGAGAGCAGTTCACCGGTGAATGCGTTCACTTCCACGATCTTCCTGCCCCGGATCTGCCAGACCGGAATGTAGACCTGCTTGGTGTCGACCGCGATGTTCTTCCGGTCAGGTTTTAAGACCTTCTCCTCGTAGAAGATGGCATCGCCCTTCTCCTGCTTGATCCTTACTTTCTGGGTGAGCCGGTCGATCAGTTCGCTGGTGATCCGCTCGGTGGCCTCGTCTTTCCTGATATGCGGGTCACATACTTCTGCGCCACCAGGGATCTCCGTATCTTCCACCTCCTTCCCGTCGAGTTCGATCCGGATGCCGTTGATGGCATTGATCGCGCCCCAGCCTTCGGCATCGAAGGGAATCCGGCGATCCTTGTACACCTGCTCACCGGAACTTGTATAGTGGAAGAGGAAATAGGGCATGAACCGGAGCCGGGCAGTCCCCTGCACCCCACCGGCCCGGATGGCAGCCTGCTCGGAAATCTTTACCGGGAAGTGGGGAAGGGAGATGCCGGAGGGCTCCTCTGCCTTCTGCTCAGGGGCAGCAGTAACCGCTGGCTTCCTGCCCTTTGCCTGGTTAAGATCGAGGGCAAGCTCGCGACTGACGATGTCGGCAAGCACTGCCTCTCCGGTATACTGCACGAACTCATTGACACCCCACTGGATGCAGTTCTCGGTTGCAATGTCCTTATCGAGGGTAAATAAGAGTTTCTTGCAGTTCATTTCCTGGTCGTCGATCATGAGACTGTAGTTGGTCTTGTCGAACTGACCGATCAGGGCCCGGTCGTTTGAGCAGAGCACAAGAAGGCATACGCCGTCGCGTACTGCTGAGAGATCGAGAGGTTCGTCAACCTCTTCAACCTCAAAACGAGCCGCTTCAAGAATGAGTCTCATTGCATTCTTGGCTTTTTCCCGCATATCTTGTTCCATCATAAATACATTGCCTTGGTCTTATAGAACAATTTTTCTATTGCGCTGTCAGAGAATTAGCTATAATGGTGTTCCCGCTCACGTTCGTCAACCACATGATCGAGGATTATGCCATGCGGGTTACGTTCGATCCGGTTGCAGGCGAGGGCACGATCGTCTACAACCTGTCCCTGATCAAAAACGAGGACCTGGAATATGCCATTTCCATCTTAAAAGATGCCTTCCGGAGCGGGGTCTCTGTCAGCGGACTCGTCCGTTTTGTCCCGTCCGGTGAGAAGTTCCAGTATCTCGTGATCCCTGCCGGTTACACCGGGATCTGCACGATGTGCAGCATCACGTTTGACAGCCTCCTAATCCGTCGGGGAATCCCAATCAACCCGATTGGCGGGGGGGTTGTGGAGATCGAGGACCGGGCTCCGGTCCGGTTCACCCACATGATCCTCTATGAACATACCACCATCGATCCTCTCCAGGTGCTCATGAGCCAGAAGACCACCTCGGTGATAAGTGTTATGCGAAAAGGGAGTGGAAACATCCTTGCGAACATACGGGGGTTCCACATGGAAGCCGAACCGCTTGTCGGGATGGTTCTTGATGAACTGGCGGGAAGTAACTATTATGGTATCCTTGAGATGGGTGCGCCCAACTGTCCTCTCCTGGGGGTGCCGGTCAGTCCGCAGTATGTTGCCATTGCCGCAATTGGTGGAACGAATCCTATGGCGGCCATCAGGGAAAGCGGACGCTTTGTGCAGGTGCAGGCCCTCAAAGGACTCATGGATGTCCGGGATATGGCCGATATCCGCACGTTTTAAAAGATCATTCCGCCTTTTTTACCCAGTCGATGATCAGGCCGTAATAGCGCATAAAGAAGCGGACGAACCCTTCGGATTCCGAGTAGAGAGCTACGGCGTCATCTTCTGCTGAACCCACGATGACCATGACTTTTTTATTATCGATGATACACACCCCGCCGGACAGCATATCCCCGCCCCTGTCGAGTTCCTTTGGCATACCTGAGGATTTTTTCAGGTACAGGTTTATGGTCGCGGGAACCGGTCCCTCCCATGCCGGTGTGATGATCTGGACACTGACCCGGTCGGCAGATTCCTCAAGGAGGTCTTTGATCTCCTCAGAGAATACCTGTGAATGGGCGATGATCCGGATATCGCTCCTGGCCTGAGTGATGAGTTCTGCCAGCCGTTTGCGGATGCCCGCGATGCCGTAGATATTCCAGATCAGTTCCCCGCTTCCCTCTTCTGCTGCGATCCGTTCCTGGTGAATGGCCGTGAGGCTCTCGAGTGCCTGCTGGGCATCCTTTCCGATCCGTGCGGTCAGTTTACCGATCGCATCGTTTGGGGGGATGGCAGCAAACCGTTTTGGTGCAGACTGGGATACGGAGACGAGGTCCTTATCCCTGAGCTGGTCGAGGACCGGGTACACCGATGCGCGCGGGACGCCCGAGGTCTCGTGGATCTCGCTTGCAGTGGCACTGGTCACTTTCAGGAGCGCGATATAGACCAGCGCTTCGTATTTGGTCATACCAAGCGATTTGAGCCATCCGATAAGCTGGGGTGGATTTTCCTCTGGCCGTGTCATTGATACATCCCTTTATATCCCGCAATATTAAATGTTGTTATAACAACAACAACAGGTGATCACTGGTGAATTATCGCAGAATATCTCTTGTGTTCCTGGTATGCCTGCTGGGTTGCACCCTGCCGGTCATGGGCGTGACCACGTATTTTGGCGGGAGTCCGCAGATGTCGGCAGCCGTATCCGGGACCAATGAGTTCACCCCGGGGGAGGACGCGGTCATCACCGTTGTCGTGCAGAACCGCGGGGTTAATAGCATGAAAACAGACTGGATCGGTGGAAATACCGCAACACCGGTAACTACCCGCCCGGATCACTCCCGGGATAATTACGACAATAATTACGCGGTCTGGCAGGGGAGCGGGACGATTCCCCGGGACGATGTTCCCACAACCGCAAAGATGGTGACCGTGAGTTTAGCGTCCGGCAATGCACCCGTCATCGTGAAATCCGATCCGCAGAACATTGGCGACCTCGCCTCAGCAGGATCCCAGACCGTCACGATCTTAACCAAGATCACCAACCAGGCCCGGGAGGGAGAATACCAGCTCCCGCTCACAATCGAATACACGTACCTTGAGAATGCCGACCAGGTGGCAGCTGACGTACTCCAGAACAACTACGTAACCACCTCCGAAACGATCCCGCTCACCATCCGGATCAAACCGGAAGTGCAGATCGAAGTTATCGATGTGGTTGCGGAGAACCTGAGTGTCGGCACCGGGGGTTTTGTCACCCTGACCATCAAAAACCCCGGGTTCGAGGATGGAAAGAAAGCAACCGTCCGGCTCCTGCGGAACGGCAACAGCCCCATCATACCGACCGACAGCAGTGTCTTTATCGGTGATTTCCCGCGAGATGGTGTTGTCGCCTGCCGGTATAAAGTGGGGATCTCAACCGAGGCCGGCAAACAGACCTACCCGGTCGATGTTGCCGTCACTTACGAGAACCGGCTCGGCGAAGTCGTTACCTCAGGGTTTGAGACGATCGGCATTCCCGTGGGTGGAAAGGTCACCTTTGCCGTGGTCTCGGCTCCCCCGGAGATCTCTGTAGGGTCTGATGCGACGATCACCGTCCAGTACCAGAACACCGGTGAGATCCCCGTTTATGCTGCGCAGTCCCGGATCTCGGCAGTCAGCCCCTTCTCGAGCACCGATAATACCGCCTATCTTGGGGATTTAAAACCCGGTGAGACCGCGACTGCCCGCTACCTGATGGCTGCTGCGGGAGATGCAGCGGTTAAGGAGTACTTCCTCGACACCGAAATACGGTACCGCGATGCACTGGATAACAGCCAGGTTTCCGACTCCTCCAAGGTGCCGGTCAGGGTTGTGGAGAAGCCCGGGGCGGGTATCTTTGATCTCCTGCCGGTCCTTGGCGTCATTGTCCTGGTTGCATTCGTCGCCGGGTATTATTTACTTGTAATGCGAAAGAAGAAGTGATGTTAGGGTGGGACGGGGAGCTGCCTCCCCCTGCGGTACGGACCTTTGCCGATATGCGGCCGGTCCTTGCCGATACGTTGTGTGCCGGTGAAGGCGCCCTCTATTTTATGTACCGTGACCTGGCAAAGTCCGACGCGGACTGGCGCTGGCTGCATGCCCACAAGCTCCGGTACGACCTGACCGTTATTCCCCCCCGGGATCTATGCGGGGAATGGGTCAAGACTAAGGGCCACTATCACCCGGACAACAGCGCCGGAACGGGATACCCGGAGATCTACGAGGTGCTTGAGGGCAGGGCACATTACCTCCTCCAGTCACGGACGCTTGACGATGTCGTGATGATCGCGGCCAAGGCCGGCGATCTTGTCATCATGCCGCCGGGATACGGGCACATCACCATCAATCCTTCACGGGACCAGACTCTCGTGATGGCCAACATCGTCTCCACCGCGTTCGAGAGTGAATATGCTGAATACGAACGCCTCCACGGTGCTGCATATTTTGAAATGACCTCGGGAAAGTTCGTCAGGAACCGCCATTATCCGGCCCTCCCTCCTGTCCGTCATGTCCGCCCCCGGTCCGGGCGGGGTGACCGAAGGATTGTCCGGGGCCCCCTGTATGGCCTGATTGGCAACGAGGAAGCCCTCTCGTTCCTCAACCGCCCCGAAGAGTACGCTGAAATCTTTAAAGTACTGCTGAAAGATTAGGGGCAGCCTGCCTCTTGTGCACGCTCTTTTTGACGAGCGCGAGCACCTTTGTTTCGGCAGGGGTCCGGGCCTGCCACTCCTGCCCTTCAAGGGCCCTGAGTGACCTGTCGATCTCGGGGTACGTGAGGCCGATCTCCGCCTCGTCGCTCTGCCCCTCCCAGAGCCCGGCGGATGGTGTTTTTGTGAGTATCTGGTCGGGGATCCCGAGTTCCCGTGCAACCACGTAAACGTCGGTCTTGTAGAGATGGAGAATGGGCTGGAGATCGGCAGCGTTGTCCCCGTATTTCGTGCAGTACCCGAGCAGGTACTCGCTTTTATTCGATGTCCCGCAAACGAGCCGGTCTTCCCGGTTGGCATAATAGTAGAGCACTGCCATGCGGGTGCGGGCCATCAGGTTGCCGAGAAGATACGGTGTTTCGACAAACCCCGAAATCGAACGGTAGCCGGCAAGGATCGGATCGATACTGATGACCTCATGGCTCATGCCCAGCGTACGGCAGAGCGCTGCAACATCCTCCCCGTCTGCCGGGTTGCTGACCGAAGAGGGGAGGAAGAGGCCAAAGACCTTGGCCGGCCCGACCGCCCGGCAGCAGAATGCTGCGGCAACCGCCGAGTCAATCCCGCCGCTTAACCCAATAACGATCCCTTTGCTGCCCGTGTTCCAGTACGCGTACCGGATCATCTGTTCCACCCGGCCCATCCTGCACCCGAGTTCGTCGTCCATGGTTGTCTCCCTTGTAGTGTTGATGGATGAACTTTTTTAACCTGATGGGTATCCACCGTATCGTATGCCCCTCATCCGCGCTGTTCCCGTGGGTTACCTCGGGGTTTTCCCGTCCTCCGGCCGGCGTACTGCGGCAAGCGCTTCACAGAGATTCAGCACAGCGTGGGGTGCTGCGGGGTGGCGGCGGGAATACTCGGCCAGCATGGCTTTCACATCCATATCCAGGGAGCCGGTCTCTTCCATAAAAACTCCCATACCCCCGTCCAACCCGTGAATTTGGGCATAGAGGGCGATCTCCCCGGCAGGGATGTGCCCGAACGGGGTGATCACCTGAATGCCGCCCTGAATACCATATGTGTCCGGAAAACAGTTATCTGCCTCTCCCCGGAGGATGCCGGTGAGGACCGATGCTGCCGCATCTTCAAGGGTGGTGGCACGTGCGATCCGGGTAATGCCGGCATTACGTGCCCTCTCTTTGAGCAGAAGAAGATCTTCAGTTCCGGTCATTTCAGACACCCGGATATCCTTCCGGTTGCCGGTCAGTTTTGTTAAGAAGAAGAGCAGGGCATTTCCTGCGGGATCCCCCTGGACAACAACCCCGATGTGGTCTTCCGGGTGCATCCACTGGTTGATCCGGATTGCCCGTTTTGCCTTTGCTTCAACGTCGGCAATGAAGTGATCGCGGCAGAGGTGCTGGCCGGAGTACGGCTGGAAGACGACTCCTTCGTTTTTGCACTTGCTGCACTGCATAAGCCTTATCCGATCAATTCTGGAAGACCGGAGATGTTTAAGGTTATGTCCGCATGCAGGGAAGATGCGATTTTATAGTCAGCCACATAACAACTCTAACGATTATGGGCGTTGCAGCGGAGCAGATCCGCACCCTTCACAAGTACGAAAAGACGATCCTCCTTGCTCTCGAACGGGGGATGAAGCGGTACGCGTGGGTGCCGCTCGAACAACTCAGGACCACGACAAACCTTGCAGAATCCGAGATCACCTACCGGCTCTCCCGGCTCATCGCGTGGGGGATGGTCCGCTTTAACCCGGTCCCGTATGACGGGTACGCGCTCGTCTTCGGTGGCTATGACGCGCTTGCCCTTGCAACGCTTACCCATAAAGGAACAATCTCTGCACTCGGTTCCCAGATAGGGGAAGGCAAGGAGTCGGTGGTGCACGACGCGCTTGGTCTTGGACCGGTTGCCATCAAGTTCCACCGGGTCGGGGGGCGATCGTTTTCTTCTGCCCGGCTCAACCGCGATTACATGCCCGAGGAAGGGCACTGCCCGTGGCTCATCGCATCCCGGAAATCCGCGGAGCGGGAGTTCGAAGCCCTGACCGCCCTTCACCCGAAAGTGAGTGTACCCCTCCCCATCGACCAGAACCGGCACACGGTCGTGATGGCGCTCATCAACGGCCAGAACCTGAACCGCTGCCGTCTTGAGGCACCACAGGAGATCCTCGAAGATGTCCTTGAAAATACGCACCTGGCATACAAGGCGGGAGTCATTCATGCGGATCTCTCCGAATACAACATCCTCATCGAGGATGGCAGGGTCGTCCTCATCGACTGGCCGCAGTGGATCGCCACCGACCACCCGAATGCCGGGGCGATCATCGGGCGGGATGTTGACAATATCCTTGCCTACTTCCTGCGGAAATACCAGCTGGACTATCCCCACAAGGATGCGGTGCAATGGGTGATAGGCTGAAGGTTTTTGGCATCGACATCATCAAAGGCTCGGTCCGGTCCCGCTCCCGAAGACCGATGTATGCGCTCGTCCGCATGGAGGGTCCGCAAATAACGAGCGAGACCGAAGTCTCGTTCTTCCGCCTCTTCCGCCAGCTCCGCGATGAACAGCCGGATATCCTTGCGGTGGACAGCCTGCAGGAGATTGCCTGCGACCAGCACGAACTCTTCTTCTTTTTACAGGGGCTTCCCCCGAAGACCCGGCTCGTCCAGGTGACCGGAGGGGAGAAGAAAGAGACGCTTGGCAAGGTTGCCGCCCGCTTCAATATCCGCTTCAACCGCTTTGACCCGTTTGCGGAAGCCCGGACCACGGCGCAGGTGGCAACGCTGGGTGCCGGTGCCGAGGTTATTGCGTTCGAGAACGAGAGTGTGATTGTCGTAAGCCGCCACCGTTCCCCGGGCAAGGGCGGGTGGAGCCAGAACCGGTACGTGCGGAAGATGCACGGGGCAGTCCAGCTCAAAGGCCGGGAGATTGAGATGGCGCTCGTTGCGGCAGGGCTCCGGTACGAGAAGAAGGAGACAAAAGCGTTTGGCGGGTGCAGCCGGGTCGCGTTCCGGGTCTTTGCCACCCGGGACCAGGTACCGGTCTCAACCTACCGCGGGGCGGATGTGCAGGTCCGGATCAGCGGCAAACGGCTCGACCGGATCCGGTTCCGGCCGCTCTCGGGGAAGCCCCGGTACCTGATTGTCGGCATTGACCCGGGAACAACGACCGCCTTTGCCGCGCTCGATCTCGATGGCAATCTCCTCCACCTTAAGAGCTCCCGGCAGATGACCATGTCAGACGTGATCGAGGCGCTCTACAAGGTGGGGAAACCCTTAATCATTGCATCCGATGTACAGGAGATGCCGTTCTCGGTCGAGAAGATCCGTCGGTCGTTCTCTGCTATTGCCTATACGCCAAAACAGGACGTGAGCGTGGAGACGAAAGTGGAGCTGACCAGCCCGTTCGAATATGCAAATGACCATGAACGCGATGCTCTCTCGGCAGCGCTCGATGCCTTCCGCCATTACCGGCACAGGTTCCAGAGCCTTTTAAAACGGATCCCGGCCGGGCACGATCTCGACGAGGTGCGGGCCCGGGTGATCCGGGGTCAGAGCCTCGAGCAGGTGATCGGGGATATGCGGGTGCCGGTACAGGCACCCGAATCGCCGGAATCGCCCCCGGTCATCACCGATATTAAAACGGACGAGCGCGTCCGGGTGCTGGACGGGATGGTCAAGCGCCTGCGCACCTATGTTGCGGAACTGGAAGAAGGGGTAAAAGCCAGGGACTATGAGATCCGCCGCCTCCAGTCCCGCATCCGGAAGATCGGCACCAGCCGCGATGCAGAGCTGCAAAAAGAGACCGAGATCGCAAAGCGGGACGCAATCATCGAGGGGCAGAAGAAACGGCTCCGGAAAGAGGAGCGGCACAACCGGAATCTCGTGAAGCGGATCGCCCGGATCAAGAAATTTGCCGAGCTCTCGATGGATGGCGAGGTGATCCCGCTCAAGGTGATGGAATCGCTGACAAGGGAGGGGCTCCGGAACCTGAATGAGGATACCGGGATCGATCCAGGGGACATCGTCTTTGTCTCCCGCACAGATGGGTGGGGGAGGAGTGTCATCCGCGACCTCGCTGATATGAAGGTGCGGGCGGTAATCGTAGGAGAAGGGAACCTTCGCGAAGGCGATGCACAGCTCAATCCAGCGTTTGCGGAGGCACAACTCCCGCTCCTCTCAGCAGCGGAGACCGGTTCGCAGATCAGGGGAAAACAGGGCTTATGTGCAAAAGACCTGCTGGATGCCGCGCTCGGGTGCTGGCAGCAGGGGCAGGACCAGCGGGAGCGGGAGAAGAAGACCGAGATGATCGAGCACATATTCAAGGAGTACAAGAGCGAACGCGGTAAGGAGGTGAAGAAAGGTGGATGACCGGGAGCTCTTGAAAAAAGTGATGGGAATTGTCGGTAAGGAAAAATGCCTTGACGACTGTGCGGAATTTTCCTGCGGTGCGCAGGTGATGGTTGCGACTACCGATATGCTCCACCGCTCCACGGATTTCGTCCCCGGAATGACCGACTGGCAGGCAGGCTGGATGAGCGCCGCAGTCACGCTCTCGGATATCGCGAGCATGGGGGCAGTTCCGAAGTTCCTGCTCATCGCTGTCGGGCTCGATGACTGGAAGAGCCTTGAAGGGGTGATGCAGGGGGCAAAGGACTGCTGCACGCAGTTCGGGGCGGAGATCATTGGCGGGGATATCGACCATCACGCGGAACTCACGGTCGTGACGACCGGTCTCGGGCTGGTTGACCGGCGCGATATCGTCAGAAGGACCGGTGTCTGGCCGGGCGATCTGGTCTGTATCACCGGGACCCCCGGCCAGGCGCAGGCATGGCTCGACGGGTATCCCCAGTTCGAGAAGTTCCTCTTCGAGCCGCAGCCCCGGGTGACGGAGGGCCAGGTTCTCGGAAAGGCCGGCGTGAGCGCAATGATGGATGACAGTGACGGAATCGCCCTCTCCCTGTACGACCTGATGAGCGTTAACGACTGGGGGTTTGCGATCGATTCGGCAAAACTCCCGCTTCCGGCCGGTATTCCGCAAGAGCACGCCCGCGAGCTTGCCCTGTATGGTGGCGGGGACTATGAGCTGATCTTCACCATCGCCCCGGAGAAGTTCCCGGTTGTGGGTGTAAAGGCAACCGGGATTGGTGAAGTGGTCAGGACGAAGACGGTCACCGTAGATAAAGAGCCCTTAGAGAAGCGAGGCTATCAGCACCGGTGGGAATAACCGGTTCCATCCCCCCCGTATTTTCCGTTCCTTTAAAATAGGGAGTAATAAAGACAATTTCATCAGCAGGAGTCCGGAAGAAAATCATGGTGCCACTTGAGAACCGGATCGCGCAACTGACCCCGGTGCAGCAGCAGGAAGTTTCAGATTTTGTAGATTTCCTTTTATTGAAGAACACTATCCGGGAGGGCACGGTTAATCCCTCTCCTGCCCCCGCGTGGGTGAATTCTCCGCCCGTCATGGTGTCGGACCATACTTTCAATCAACCTGCGGATCGATTACCGGAAACCGACTCGTGGTCCCATTCCGCTCTCCCTTCTTTTGCTCCTCATGGGAAACCAGAATCCCCCGCCATCCACGAGATCACGGATGGTGGTGATGATATCATCACCCGCGAATACCTGGATTACGGCTCGTTTGCCGGTGCGCCCCCGCCCGCAACCGATATCCAGAAAAAAGGCAGACACCGGATCGTTTTTCGGGATGAGAAGGAGAAGACCCCCCACATCCTCGAGTGGGTCGACTAAAAGTTCAACAAGCCGGGATTCGTTCACTAATACTGCCGGTACGGGAGCAGCTTATCCACGATACTCCTCTCTTCACCTGAATGGAGGATGATGATCACCTGGATGCGATCCGTTCCCCGCGATCCCTGCAGCTGCACCGTAGACAACCGTTCTTTCAGGTTGAGCCGCCCTTCGGTGATTGTGCCATCGGAACGGGTCAGGATTACCCGGTTGTCCCTGACGAGACCGGTCCCCGGGCCGCCATTGAACTGAACGGTGACAAGGGCTTTTGAGGAGTCCTTGCTCACATCGAAATACAGTTCGGTATCCTTTGCCATGGTCTGGGTTGGGACAACGGTCAGGATCACGGTATCCACGCGTGCCCCGGAACTCCGGTAATAGTCCGTCTCTGACATGCCGCCATAATCCGGCTGCACGGCGCCGGGTGTACTCGTATTGGGCAGCAGATCCTCCTGCGGCGGAAATACCAGAACCGCGATGATCAGGAGGGCAACAATAATTCCTGCACCGATGAGCATCCATGACGGCAGCCCACAAACACGGGCTGGAACCGGTTCGGGTTTTTTTCGTGTTTTTCCCGGCACCGTTTCCCCGGCTCCTTTTTGGAAAGGGGTGATGGGGGGCAAAACCGGCTCCGGTTGATGGGGCGCGGGAGTTGTGGTTGCGCGTATGTCTTCAGGTGGCGGGGGCATCTCTTCGGTTGTGGACGTGTGGTCAATAACCGGTGCACCACAGGCTTCACAGAACTTCACTCCGAAAGAAAGGGGAGCCTTGCATGCGGGGCAACTGGCAGAACGGTGATCTGGTTCTGTTCCCGTGCCCTGCCCCCCTTCCTTCAGTTCACCCGTGGCATGAGCCAGGCATGCAACGGGTGACTTATCCGTACCGATGATACAGTCAATGGTCTTTGCCAGAAGATCGATATGCTTCTCGATCGGAGGCGTAACCGCATCGAGCCAGTGCGGGACACTGATGAGATACTCCATTGATTTGGAGGGCTCCACGTCCTCGATGCGGAACGGGATGATGATACGGCTCTTGTTCACCGCATTGGTCAGTTCACGCATAACGTGGGGCGATTTGTTCGCAAATGAGGAGAAGATGACAACAACAACTTTTCCCCCCTCAATGCCTTCGATGATTGCTTCGGGGAAATTTCTGCCAGGGGGGATATCCCGGGGCGCGATCCAGCAGCGAACCGCATGCGCTTCAAGTTTTGCGCAGACGGCATCGGCAATGGGTTTGTCTTCCTGGGCATAGCTGATGAAGACATCGTGGTGGTCCCCTTTTTTATCCGGCTGCCCCTCTCCCATACACGTATCCCGGCCGATGACGCTCTCCTGCC
>JBFYKS010000004.1:0-6129 GCA_041305785.1 Methanoregula sp.
CCCCCCGTATCATCTGGGAGGCCCTGATTCGGGAGGTGCTCGAAAAAAATCCCTCGTGCAGCGTTTTTCATAGTTCGGGTGTGAACCGATATTGTTCATGCCCGTTTCTACAGAGCAAAAATATCCAATGACTGCCATCTTTTGGCCGGGAAAATTCCGCCGGGATTTTTCCGGTAAAAAAAAGAATATTGTTTTTTTTTGCCGTATCACCGGATTTTGACCATTCCGGGGATACGAAGAAAATGAACGGCAGCTCACTTGAGCTTCTTCTCAAGCTTCTTGAGCTTCTTCTGGGCGTCTTTGCTCCCCGAAGCTGCCTGTTTTGAGAGTTCCTCTGCCTTTTCCTTCTTTGCTTTGTTCAGTTTCACCAGTTGTTTCTTGCTCGTTGGCATACCTTTACCTCGCCGCTCTTTTGGCTGGTTCATTTTGGTTTTTTTTACTTTTAACCATATCCCTCTGGCAGTGCATGGCGCAAATACACCGATCCAACTGCCGATAACCAGACGAGGCGCCCGAAGGGGCTGGGGACGCTGATACGGGTTATGGCAGCATCAAAGTTCCGGTGAACTCACCCGGTCCATGCGTGGTTCACCAAAGCAATACGTTATTTTGTTACCATGGGAGAAGAGAGAAAAAATATCGTGAACCCCCCCTCTCACAAAACGTTCAGGACAAGAGCGGGTCCCCGCGGGTGTATGGGAAAGAACGGCATGCCCGGGAGGGTTTTTGGTCCTTTGTCATCCGGCACGTGACACAGCATCTTATCATGTCAGCGATCACCAGTAGTATTTGTATACACAGCATGATACACGGATGACCTTGTATGATCCTGGTTCACGGGAGGCATGAATGAAGATAATGGATTATTCCGGACCTGATGATGCAGAAGAACGGATTACCGTACTGGAAAAGAAGTGCCGCGAGATGGATATGCAGGTCAGCACGCTCCTTGCCGAGTTGCTGGACCTCAAGTCTGTCAGCATGAAGATGACCCGGGATGCTGCGCAATACCGGAACCGGGCTTCGGTGCAGGATTACGATTCGCAGGACACGGCAGTACCAAAAGAGGCAGAACCGTCACCGGCCGGTGCAGCCCCGGTTATGAATACAACCGTCATCCGGCCAAAAAATGCAGCCGTTCCTGAAGGTGAGGTTGCAGAGGACAAACCGGCCATGGTCAGGATCATGCAATCCGATGGCACATTCAAGATGGAAGTACGCCGGGGCGACTCCACACCCAGGGACTCATCCGGGGGATGGAAAGACAACCAGAAGAGCACCTCGCTGAAGAGAAAGAATACCCGGTAATTTTTTTTAATGGACCGTCCCGTCAGGGCTGTCATTTATCTGATCGGGGCAAAATCCCAAAAAAACCCATGCTGCGAAATTTCTTCTTTTGAATACCTCTGGGGAATCCGGGGAGATGATTCTCTAATCCCCTGAAAAGTGCATTGTTGCCCACAAAAAAAGGGCGCCTTTGGGGCAGCCCCAATCACCCGCCATCCCAAAAACCGGAATAATACGGGAGGGGGGAAAGGGGTGCCATCGGGTTCGGGAGCCGGAACAGAACGTTCGAATGGGACGGGTATTTGCGCCAAAGAAAAAATGATTCTGGATAGCCCCTTTTTTTGGAATGCGCCTTACGGCTTTGTGATGGTCAGGGTGTACCCGAACGGTCCGGTTGATGCATACTCGTCAACAGACTGCATCCACCGGCCGTCGATGACATACGCATAGAACGCTTCCTTCTCGACCCTGAATGTCCGGGTTTCGTCAGTTGCCTTCTCCATCACCATATACGGCTCGATGAGTCCCCATTGGATCTTGTTGGAATGGGAGACGTACTTCGGGGTCATGGTGTCGCCCTTGAGCTGGTCTGCCTGGTAGGTGGTGACCGCGTACCCGAGCACCGGCTTGTCTGCCTTGATGATGATCGTGTAGCTCGTCCCGAGTTCCTGGAGCGGCTCACCCATGGTGCGGAAATCATAGGTCTTGAAGGTTGACGGGGAGATCATGTCCGACGTGGTGAAGATCACGGTGCCGGACGTTGTTGTTGCTGCCGCAGCGGGTGTCACGGTCGCTGCCGGCTCCAGTGTTGCCGGCGGGGCGGTTGTCTGGATTTCGGTAACCGTGGTTGCGGGTGCAGGAGTTGGCGCAGCGGGAGGCGCCTGCGTTGACGTGCAACCGGCAGTGCAGAGCAGAACGCACAGGAAGATCCCCATGCAAAGGAGGGCCGTTTTTGAGTGCATGGGATATTTTTTGATCTTCCCGATTATAGATATTGTTATTTTAATGTAACCAGCGCGATATTTTTTTGGCGGGGCCGCATTTCCCGATAAGTGGACATCCGAAACTATCCCTCTTCACTTATGGGACGTAACGGGAATACCAGGAGAAAAAATTATTTCTTTGCTTTCCTGATGATGGTGAGATCGCCAAGCGTCGGGGTGATCCGGCTCTCGGTCTTCTTCTCGGTATCGGACTCGATGGTATCGACAAGCCGGATATCGAGCGCCTTTTCCAGTTTCCTGCGCACCGCATCCTCAGGGATCAGTCCCGCGCTCTCGATCTTCTTGATGAGATGCTCTTTTTCCATCAGCTGCATGGCAAGATCCTTCTGGGAGAGTCCCTTCTCCTCGCGGGCATGCCTTATGCGGGCTGCATAGTCATCGACAATCTCGCCATCCATGTAATCGAAGAGGTCACGCTTCCGGTATGCCCCGGGGGTTGCAACGGGCACGCCGGGCCTGCCCTGTTTTGAGGCCGCGGGCCGTCCTGCTGCCACACCGGTACGCCGCACCTGCTGCACTTCTGTGCCGAACTTTTCGCATTTGCTGCAGACCTGCAGCTCGGCACCCTCAACCCTCACCAGTTTCGGGACGCCGCGAATTATTTCTCCACACATTTCGCACTGCATAAACTCAACTTAGAAATTATCCTGACTGGTATTAATTATCGTGCCAAAGGAATGGCATTTTAATACTCACGCCGGTTGCCTTTTCACAAACACTTTAAAGGATGTCCAGTGATATATCAACTGAGGCGCGCCATGAGCGATATCATCCACCAGTCTCCGGACCCGCAGACCCCGGAAGAACTCTACCGGCTGTACCGGACCCTTTCCGAGCAGCTCCGCGAGCAGCTGGGCCAGATCGAGAGCGACAAGCACGACCTGGAGGTCCAGATGATGGAGCGGGTGGGAAATCTCGAGTCCCGGAACCTCGAACTCCGCGAACAGCTCCGGCAGGTTGAGGCTGACAAGCGGTATATCGAGACCCAGAAGATCAGGTACGAGCGCGAGGTGAGGAAACTCAAGAGCGAGAGCGAGCAGCTCCGGACCCCGCCCCTGATCATCGGGACAGTGACCGACGTTGTGGATGCGTCGCGGGTCATTGTCCGGAGCAGCGCGGGCCCCCGGTTCCTGGTCCGGAGTTCTCCCTCCATCAACGCGGAGGACTTAAAGCCCGGCGCCCGGTGCAGCCTGAACCAGCAGTCACTTGCGATCGTGGAACTGCTGCCCAGTTCCTTTGACTCGCAGGTGTATGGCATGGAACTGGTTGACTCCCCGCACGAGACCTACGCGGATATCGGCGGGCTTGAGCACCAGATAAACGAGATCAAGGAAGCCGTTGAGCTCCCCTTAAAACGTCCCGAACTCTTCGCAAATATCGGTATCGACCCGCCCAAGGGAGTGCTCCTCCATGGACCGCCGGGGACGGGAAAGACGCTCCTTGCAAAGGCGGTTGCGCACGAGACCAACGCCCATTTCATGCGGGTCGTGGGATCCGAGCTGGTCCAGAAATATATCGGGGAAGGTGCCCGGCTCGTCCGCGAGCTCTTCGATCTTGCCAAGAAGAAGGCACCGACCATCATCTTCATCGACGAGATCGATGCCGTGGGCGCAAGCCGGACGGAAGCAAATACCTCCGGCGACCGCGAGGTCCAGCGGACGCTCATGCAGCTCCTTGCCGGCATGGACGGCTTTGAGAACCGGGGCGACGTGAAGATCATCGGTGCAACCAACCGGATCGATATCCTGGATAAGGCCCTGCTCCGGCCCGGCCGGTTCGACCGGATCATCGAGATCCCGCTTCCCGGGGAGGCCGGCCGGCTCTCCATCTTAAAGGTCCACTGCCGGTCCCTGAACATTGACGACAATGTCAATCTTGTGACGGTTGCCCGGATGACGGACGGCAAGAATGGTGCCGATCTCCGTGCCATCTGCATGGAAGCCGGAATGTTTGCGATCCGTAAGGAGCGCTCCGCGATCCGGCAGGAAGATTTCGAAGCTGCCATTGCAAAGGTCGGCCTTGACTTCAACCGGGGAACGGTCGATGTTGAAGGCACGATGTTTGCATAAGCATCACTTTTTTTTTAAGCAAATATCCCGGCAAAAAAGGCATCAAGATCGGAAAAAACCCGGTTGATCTCCGATTCAATACCTGATGGCGGTGATGGATCGTTAATTAAGGGCGCGATGACCCTTACGCCGGGTTTATTCGACTGGATGACCTGGTAATTCCCGGTTGAATCGGCATACATGACCGATGCTTTCTCCAGGGTGTGTGAACCGGCCTTTGTTGCAACAACCGTGTAGGTAATAATCCGGGTCTCACCCGGCTGAAGCGATGCAAACACCTGCTGGTTGCTCCCTTCATTTCGGGGAAATTCCGGAATCACCGGATCCAGCACCTGGATATCATAGAGGGGAAGCGGCCCGGTGTTGGTGAGCGTGATGGAAATGCGCGTAGTCATCCCTTGTTTGATCGAAACCGGGGAGGCGGTCTTTTGAACCTTCATCGGGGTAGCCGGGCTGCCGCTTTTCTGCGGACCCGGTATTGTGGTAATCGGGAGGTACCAGACATCATTGCCGTTTCCAAGAGCCCCGATGACCCATATCCGGTCATCAAAGGTTACCGATGACTGGGAATACCCTTCAGGAAAACTACGGGTTGTTTTGAGTTGCTCCCAGGTCTTCCCGTCTTCGGATCTCCAGATATCCTGGTACGAATACAACGGGTAATCTTTCACTCCGCCAAGAACATACAGCCACCGGCCATCGGTTTCAAGGGTGTGATACCGTCGTTCACCAAACGCAGCATGCGGGGTTTCCCGCGTCCATGCGATCCCATCAGCAGAACTCCAGACATCATTGAAATCATTTTTCCAGTCAAATCCCCCGACAACAAAGAGCCTGCCATCATATGTGGCTGCTGCAGGATTCATCCGTTTTGAGAAGCCGGCATCGGAGGTGGCTTGTGTCCACGATATGCCATCTGAGGAATACCAGACATCGTTTGAGATGATGCCGTCCTGAGTTCCCCCGATAACCCATATCCGGTCATCATATGCTGCAATCCCAAAATCCCAGCGGGGGGTAAACGCAGCATTGCCGGTTGCCCGGTTCCAGGTTATGCCATCGGAAGAGTACCAGACATCATCTAAGGGTTTTTTCGTTGAAGCATTACGGCCCCCGATGACCCAGATCCTGTCATGGATTACCACGGAACGGTGGGCAGAGCGCGGGCTGAATGCAGCGTGCGGGGTTTCCATTCTCCATTCGATCCCATCAGCAGAACTCCAGACATCGTTATACCCGGTGCCATTTTTGGAATTTCCTCCGGTTATCCAGATCCTGTCCTGGAAGACAACAGAGGAATGACCGGACCGTGGGGTAAAGGATGAATCGCCTGCAGCGCGGGTCCAGGCGTTTTGCTCATCAGGAACTCCTGCAACCGGAATAGCCGTGAGGATAAGACACAGGACAACACCTGCGAGCAAAAAACCTGTGATTTTCCCTTTCCCCGGCATGGTATTATCAAAAAATAATTCACCGTTGTTTTATAAAAATTTTTTGAAATCAACGTTGCTGCAATCACGAAATGGGGCTCTGTAGAAACGCACATGAACGGTCGTTCACACCCGAAGCATGAAAATCGGCAAATAATTTTTTTCAACAGTCTTGATCCGCCGCGGGGGTGCCCCGTCGGGGGCGGCGGGGTTCATCATTTCCGGGGGTATGGGGGTCTCAACCCCCATCATCTATTCCAGAAGAAGCCATTTTTCATGGGAAAACCTTTTTAGAAACGCTTCAGTGGAATTTATGAAGGTGACCCCCTCTCTCCCCCA
>JBFYKS010000005.1:0-5441 GCA_041305785.1 Methanoregula sp.
CCTGCAGGGCGCCATGGCGAGCATCTCGTCGGGAGGTAATCTCACGGATTATTTCCGGACCAAGGCTGACCAGTATGCGCTCGAGAACCGGCAGACCCAGAAGCAGTTCCTCGACATGCTGGCGCTCATCTCCGAATCCTATGTAACGGCGATGGTGGCGGGCACGCTCTTCTTGATCATCCTGCAGTCTATCATGTCGGTTCTCTCGGGGGATAACAATCCGCTCTTCCTGTATGCTATCATCTACATCATGATCCCGCTGGGGAGTGCCGCATTCGTGATTATGATCAGTTCGATGACACCGGAGTCCTGATTATGGGATTGAAGGATATCAAAAACAACCTGTTCAGCAAGGGCGAGCCGCAGCCCGAGCTGGCAAAACCTGCCGATCTCTCCACCATGGAGAACGAGTTCCAGCAGATAACGAGCAAGCTCGAACAGGAACGCAAGAGCCGCGAGGGGATGGGCAGGTTCATGAAACACCCGCTCAAGGTGCTCACCGAGCGGCCGGAGAACATCCTCATCTTATGCGTCCCCCTTGGCATCCTGTTTTTTGTTGTCGGATCCGTGTACATGATCCAGTCATACGGGATGGAAGTCCTCTTCAAATCCACATCTATCGATGACTTTGCCGTCTTTGCAATCCTCGTCTGTATCGTGCCGGTGGCAATTCTCGATCTCAAGGAGCATATGCGGGTCACGAACCTCGAGAACGCGCTGCCGAACTTCTTCCGTGACCTTGCCGGCATGAACGATTCCGGTATGACGCTGCCGACCGCCGTCCATCTCGTGGCCGGAGCAGAATACGGGACGCTGACCCCGCACATCCGGAAGCTGGACAACGAGATGTCGTGGGGTGTCAATTTCGTTGAGGCGCTTTTCCGGTTCGGGGAGGGTCTCGGTACCCGGCTTGCCGACCGGAGTGTCGACCTGATTGCCAAGGCAAGCAAGGCCGGCGGTGACGTGAGCGAGGTGCTCCGGGCTGCTGCAAAGGATACGTTTGAGGTTGTGAACCTCCAGACGGAGCGGAGCAACAACATGCTCATCTATGTCATCATCGTGCTGGTGGCATTCGCGGTCTTCCTCTTCGTCATTGCCATCCTCGTCTCGTCCTTCCTGACCACCATGGCAACTGCCGGTGCCACGGCATCTGCAACCGGTGCCAAGGGCTTTGGCGGCATCATCGATATTTTCGTGTACAAGCGGCTCTTCTCGCACGCTGCAATGCTGCAGGGATTCTTCTCGGGGATGGTGGCAGGCCAGATGGGTGAAGGGCGCTTTATTGCCGGTCTTAAATACTCGGCAATCATGCTCATCATTGCCTGGGCAACGTTCCGGTTCTTTATCTGAAAAAACTTTTTTTGGCTCTGTAGAATCCCTTAGACGTGATGATGGGGGCAAACTGCCCCCAAACCCCCGTTTGCGATGCCTGCCGCCACCCCCGCGGGGCGCCCCCGTGGCGGCTTCAATTCGTTTTTTTTATGAAATGCCCCACAAGAGGTTGTCCGTCCAGAGAGTCCCGCATTGAGTCCACGAAAAAAGCGTTATCGCACCCGCAAGCCCATGACCATTGCGCGGACGCTTATTAGTCCTCGCCGCCCCCATGAGGAGCGAGAAGGATACGGACGAGGACGGTTGTGTTCATTTTTTTCATCCGATTTTCATCGTTTGGGTGTGAACTCCCGTTCATGTACGTTTCTACCGAGCAAATTTTTCCAATCTCCCGATTGGAGAAAAAGCGGTATATCCAACGGTTTTAAAAGCCGCCAGAGAATATGGCCTGCAGGTGCCAGAATGCAGATAAAAAAAAGGTCAGGAGATGTTTTCTGTGCTGTACCCTTTGAGGGAGAGCAGCTCCTTGACACGATCGCGGTGGTTGCCCTGCAACTCAATGGAGCTGCCCTTGACGGTTCCCCCGCAGGCGAGTTTTCCTTTCAGGAATTTTTGAAGATCGTCAAGATCGATGTCGGTTGGATCAAGGCCCTCGATAACGGTCACTTCTTTCCCGTACCGGCGTTTGTTGACTTTGACATTGATCCTCTGCTGTTCCTTTGCTACCTCCTCACAGATACACAGTTCCTTAGGTAGCCCACACGTCGGGCAAATACCACCAATCATTTCAATTACCTGTAGGTGCCCTCGTTATATATTACTTGGCATTGCCGGCGGACATTTTGTGGGATAATCCGTAAATACAGGCCATTTTGGGGGATCTGATGATCCTGCGATCACCATCCGGATAAAAGAGCAGCAGTTTTATCGTCCGAACCGGAACCTAGTACCCAAGTTATGTCGCTGTTTGTGGTGGGGACTGCATCCCATGTGGGTAAGAGCGTGACCGTTGCTGCCATCTGCCGGTGCCTGGTGCGGCGGGGTATTCCCGTTGCGCCGTTCAAGTCCCAGAACATGAGCCTGAACTCGTTCGTTACCCCTGATGGGGGAGAGATCGGTATGGCGCAGGCAATGCAGGCAATCGCTGCCCGGGTGTCCCCCCACACGGACATGAACCCGGTCCTTCTCAAACCAAAGGGGGACTGCATCTCGCAGGTGGTGCTGAACGGCCGGCCGTACAAGGATGTCCCGATAACGGAGTACTACCGGGAAACCCCTCAACTCTTAGAAAAGGCGCTGGAGTCGTATCACCGGCTGAAGACGCAGTTCGGGCAGGTTGTTGTTGAGGGCGCCGGAGGCGCTGCCGAGCTGAACCTGTACGACCGGGATATCGCCAACACCCAGCTGGCCCTGGCCCTGAAGATTCCTCTCATTCTTGTAGCAGATATCGAGCGGGGCGGCGAGTTTGCGCAGGTGTACGGGACTATCCAACTCCTCCCAAACGATGTACGGCCGCTTGTGAAAGGGATCATCATCAACAAGTTCCGGGGCGATCCGGCGATATTTGCGCCCGGCGTTGAGATGATAGAGGAACTCTGCGGTGTGCCGGTGCTGGGTGTTGTCCCGTATTTCTCCCTCCCGCTGCCAAGCGAGGACTCGCTCTCGATAGGTGACAAGATAACCCGTGGTTCCGGGGTACGGATTGCCGTTATCCGGCTGCCGAAGATCTCAAATTTTACGGATTTCGAACTGCTGGAGCAGCACGCTGCGGTTGAGTATGTTGATTTGGGACGATCGCTTGACGGGTTCGACTGCATCATCCTTCCCGGGACCAAGAATACCGTCGATGATTTGCAGGCCCTGAAATTATCCGGAACCGACCGGGAGATCGTCCGCCTCAGCAATTGCGGGATACCGGTGATTGGGATCTGCGGGGGATACCAGATGCTCGGCACAACTCTTGTGGATTCCGGTTTTGAGTCCGCTGCCGGCACCTATGACGGGCTGGGGCTTCTTGACTGCATCACCCGTTTCACGTCGTACGACAAGAGTACCACGCAGGTCACCCGGACTGCCCGGAATATTCCCCCGATCCTGTCCGCAATGGGGCAGGTGACCGGCTACGAGATCCACATGGGGGTAACGGAGTCCGGGCAGGATCGTGAGGCGCTTGAGGGCGATGGCCGGGTGAGTGACGACGGTCTGGTCTTCGGGACGTACATGCACGGGCTTTTCCAGAATGTGCCGGCGGCAAATGCCCTCCTCTCCTTCCTGCACGAAAAAAAAGGGCTGCCGTTTGAACCCATCACCGGATCTGATGCTGACCCTTACACGGTTCTTGCCGATCTGTTCGAGGAGCATGTCGATATGGATGCGGTTGTGGCAATGCTGATAAACCCGTAATTTTTTACTCCCAGGTTCCCCACCGGTTCGGAAACTCTCACTCAAACTATCCAGAAATCACCTCCCCCAAAAGCGCGAAAAAAGGTTCTTCGCTGATTTACGGGGAGTCACCCAAAAAAATCCAATAACCCTGTCCAAGGGCTTAAGATCCAAATCCCCCGCAGACGGATTCCTCCGCGCCGACAGGGTGCCCCTATGGCAGCCCGGGCTCTGTAATGGCAGGGGGATTCATGGGTTCGCGTAACCATGAAAAACCAAAAAACGGGCAAAAACGTATCCAAAAAAAACGGTCAGCTGATGATATTGGTGATACTGTGGAACCCGCCGCCCTGCCGGTCAGCGCATCTCACGGCATTGGCTTTGGCAGGATCAACCCGCTCAGTAATCCGGCATTTCGTGCAATAGAGAAGCGAGGGTGATTTGATGAACCGGTCCCCGACACGGAACTCCCGGCAGTGGATGCAGAAACTGCAGTTCCCGACCGGCTCCCGTTTGTCTGCAAGGCATTGCACCTCTCCGTTTGTGACCGGCAGGATCCGGTACTCCTCGTCACCCATATGCCCGGGTCATCTCCGGTACTGCATGGATCGCAGGATCAGATAAACCGTAAGATCGTAGTGATTGGGACCGGGGGTCAGCCGGCTGCCCCATAGTCCGATCTTCTCCAAATCTCATGATCCCCTCCGAGCACTATCCTTAAAACTGTTCAGCACGAAACTGGCTGGTATGAAGGTGTGTATCATGTGCGGCGGGGAAGGGACCCGGCTCCGCCCCCTCACGTTCGAACGGCCAAAACCCTGTATTCCTATCGTCAACCGCCCGTCCATCGAGCATCTCGTTGCACACCTTGCGAACATGGGCTTCCGGGAGATCGTGCTCACGCTTGGCTATCTGGGAAACGCCATTGAGGACGCACTGGGTGACGGGTCTCTGTATGGCGCCGAGATCACCTATGTCCACGAGAAGACCAAACTGGGAACGGCCGGCAGCGTCAAGAATGCCCAGAAATATCTGGAAGGGCAGGACTTCCTTATCGTTGGCGGGGATCACGTAACCGACCTGAATGTCCTGGAGTTTTACCGCACACACCAGAAAGAGAAGCCCACGACAACGATCGGTCTCATCTCTATTGACGACCCGTCCGAATATGGTATTGCGGAGATTGACGCAAGTTACGAGATCAAGCGGTTCAAGGAGAAACCCTCTCCGGGAGAGATCTTCAGTAACCTTGCCAGCACCGGGATGTATGTCTGCAAGCCCGAGATCTTCGATCATATCCCCGCCGGTACAAAATATGACTTCGCCCGGGACCTGTTCCCGAAACTGATGGAGGAGGGGCACACCCTCAAGGGCTGGCTCGCCCGCGGGAACTGGACCGATGTCGGGAGCCCGCACTCCCTCCGGCAGGCTGAGCGGTGGAAACTGCAGGATCTTGCCGTCACGGATATTGTCGGGGACCTTTCCATGCATGGCGCACAGGTGCGGGGGCCGGTCCAGCTGGGCGGTTCCATCAGCCTTGGCAACAATACCAAGATCATCGGGCCGGTCTCGATTGGAAACGGGACCACCATCGGCGACAATGTCTTGGTCGGACCCTATACGAGCATCGGGGAGAAGTGCATCATCCGGAACAATGTGAAGATCTTCAGTTCCTCGCTCTACAACCGCGTGCTGGTTGGCGCAAACAGCACCATATCCGGCAGTAT
>JBFYKS010000006.1:0-4588 GCA_041305785.1 Methanoregula sp.
TCGCGACCCACCGCGGATTTTTTTTAATTCGCTGCTTGACCAATACTCCTGTCCTGCCTTATACCTTTCCTCCCATGAGGTGTTACTGTCAGACTTGCACTTTGTTTCCTGCATGAAAATATGCCGGTGCCACGGGCCGGGTTTTCGTTTCAGGCAGTAAACCGCCACGCCCCCTTTGGCACCACGATCTCGAACCGGGCACCTTTACCCGGCTCGCCCGTCTCCGTGATGGTGATGCCGGTGATAGAAAGGATCTCGCGGGAGAGGTAGAGGCCAAGACCGGTATGCTTGCCAAACCCCCGCTCGAACAGGCGCTTCTTATCCTCTGCAGAAATCCCGACCCCGTCATCTTCCACCACGATGACCATCCCCCCTCCGGACTCCGCATACGAGATCCGGATTGTCGTCATCGAAGGCCCCCCGTACCGGAGGGCATTGTCGATTAAGTTGTAAAAGACCTTCTCAAAGAGCAAATCGGCATACACTTCAGGATCGCCGGCTTCGGAGAGGACCCGGATGTCCCGCAGGTGAAGCGTGGCCCGGGCTTTCTCCACGCACTCCTCCACCGCCTGCCAGACCGGCGCCTTCACGCCCAGATCCTGGTACTCTTTGGTGAACACGATCTGCCGCTCGATGGCATCTGCCGCCCGCTCCGCTTTGAGAATATATTCCGACATCCGGGCTGGATCCTCAAGGGTCTCTTTCGAGAGTTCGAGGAATGCCTTTAACGAGAAGAGCTGGTTGTTGATGTCGTGCCGGGTTATGCTCGAGAGCAAATTCAGTTTCCGGTTCACCTGCAGGAGCGCATCCTCGGCCTGCCGCCGGCCCTGGATGTCGTAACACGAACCAATATACCCGGCAAATTCCCCGTCCTGCGTGTAGAACGGTTTTCCGGAGTCATACAACCAGTGGTACGTGCCGTCATGGTACCGAAGCCGGTACTCCATCTCAAAGGGTTTTCGAAGAGTAAAATTGTCACGATAGATCTTCAGGCACCGGTCGAGATCATCCGGGTGCACACCCTCCGCCCACCCGTCGCCGAGTTCCTGCTCAAGGCTCCGGCCGGTGAACGATAACCAGTCCTTGTTGAAGTAATCGCATTTCCCGTGCACATCCGCACGCCAGATCGGGTTGGGGAAGTCATCGAGGACTTTTAAGTAAAAGTCCCTCGCACGTCTCAGCGTCTCTTCTGCCAGCTTGCGTTCCGTGATATCCCGTGCTGCAGCATAGACCAGGTTCCCTGAAGGGAAGGATCGCCACTCGATCCAGCGCCAGGAGCCATCGCTGCACCGGTACCGGTTCTCAAAACCCACCACTTCCTCCTGGTTTTTCAGGGAAGCAACTGCCTCACGAGTACTTTTTAGATCATCGGGATGTACAAAATCCAGAAACCGGTGCGCCATCAGTTCTTCCAGTGGATACCCCAGCGTGGTTTCCCAGGCCCGGTTCAGCTTACGGAAATACCCGTCCGTGTCGGCAATGCAGAGGAGGTCAAGGGCAACGGTAAAGAACTGGTTGAGTTCTTCGGTGGTGTTGTGCAGGGCATTCTCGATCTGTTTGCGTTTTGTGATATCCTCAAAGACCGCGACAAAGTATCCCGTCTGCGGGGAGAAGACCGAGACATTCAGCCACTTGCCCAGCGGTAAAAAATCGATCTCGAACTTCTCCGAATTCCCCGTCCTTGCAACACGACCGTAGGTATCGAACAGTTCCGGGGTCAGTTTACGGATATCAGGAATCGCTTCAAGCACCCGCTTTCCGGTGATGTTGTAAAGGCCGGTCAGGTCGCCGAATGCCCGGTTGACATCCAGGTACTCCCAGTCAACAGGTCTTCCCTCGTCATCGTAGATCATCCGGCAGTACGCAAACCCTTCGAGCATATTCTCAAACAGGGTCCGGTACTTCTCCTCGCTCTCCCGCAGGGTCTCTTCAGCCTGCATGCGCTTGATGATATGGCCCATCCGTTCCGCGATGGCATTGACCAGGTACCGTTCCTCCTGCATAAACGGCCCTTCACGGACGATCGGGCGCTCCTCAAGGTAACAGACTTCAATCCGGCCAACCGGATTGCCACCGACCAGAATCTCCCGCGTAAGCATCCAGGGGGTTGTGCGGAACCCTTGAGTCTGGAACTCTTTTCCGTTCAGTACAATGCGTGCCCGGGCGATCTCCGGGTACTGCATAGCCGGGGGAATAAGGATCACGATATGATTTCCGATCTCATCCAGGGAGATCTCGGGTCTTTCCATCAAAGTCGAGATCCCGTACAGGCAGTTCAGTTCCTTGAACCGCTCGCTCAGCATATACTCGTTCTTTTTGAGATTCCGCAGGAGGAGATCATACGGCCGGGTCAGGGCGATGACCACGAACGCCCGGTAGAAGAGGTACACCGAGAGGAGCCGGAAGAGGTGGCCGAGCATGTTCATGAACCCGTACACGCTCACGTAGGACGTGAACGCCAGTTCTCCAAGGATGAGGAAAACCTGTGCGGCAATGAGATATTTCCAGACATCAGGATCGAGATGTTCCCGCTTCCGGAACAGCATTACGATGGTGACAACCAGGATGAGCGAGATGAGGTACTCACTGTAAATCTTGAACTGCGTGAGCCCGCTCCCCTCAATAAAGCACTGCGGGAAGATCTGCCAGGCAAAGATACTGGCAAACAGCAGGGCAGAGGCAGCGGTGCAGGCTGCAATGATGATTCCGGTATTGTACTTCCGGTTGCGGGTGATGAATCTCCCGATGAAGAGCGTGGCGATGAGGAATGTGATGCTCTGGAAGTACCGGGCAGCGATCCAGAGCTGGGTCGGGAAGTCGGCATTGTTGCCGGAAAAGATTCCCATCCCCTTGTACGCAAGGGTGTGGACAAGGTCGATACCCCCGATGAACAAAAACGAGATGCCGATAATTAAGAAGAACGCGTCCGGGACAACCTTCCTTGAATTCCAGATGATGATGAAGATCGCAAATGCAACGGCGATGCCGGCAATCTCCACAAATGTATGGAAGAGAAGGAAATTCTGCGTGCTGATAAACCACAGGAGGATCAGGACGGCAAGCGCACCAATCACCTGAATGCCAAAGTCCGGACGCAGTATACCGGATATACCGCGAGCGTTCAGTCCATCATCAACTGCCATTCTTCCACCCGGGAAAAGGTATGCTATGCCACACTTGATGTGTCAGGATATAATGTTTTTTCGCGTTCTTTTTAAAAAAAAACAGCCAAATTATATACCAAGCGGCGCTAATCACCCTTCCATGCAGTGCCTAATCCGGGAAGAGTGGTCAGGTACGCGGGCTCAGGCCGGCGTGCTTGTAGTGATCACCAGCATCCTCATGCTCCTGACCTTTTTGTGCCTGAGCCGCGACATGCAGGTCGTCTTCACGCACCTGTATTACATTCCCATCATCCTTGCTGCCTACTGGTTCGGTAAACGGGGCATCCTCTATGCTCTCGGGCTTGCCATATTCTACCTCTGGGCGGTCTTTGCTTTCAGCATCGTGGATATGCAGATCATCCTTGCCGCTGCAAGCCGGGCACTCTTCTTTATCGGGATCGCACTGGTCATCGCCATCCTCTCCACTGCCATCCACCGCCAGCAGGAATCGGTCACCCGCTCTGAAGAGCGGTTCCGGGGAATCTGGGATAACATCCAGGCAGCAGTCATCCTAGTGGATGCAGAAACCCACACCATCATTGCGGCAAACCCGGAGGCCGTGAAGATGACCGGGTTTACCGAGAGGGAGATGACCGGGCATCTCTGCCACAAGTTTGTCTGCCCGGCCGAGAAGGGAAAATGCCCGATAAGCGACCTTGGGTTGAAGGTGGACCAGGCCGAGCGCGTCCTCCTTGCCCGGGACGGGAAAAGCATCCCGGTCCTCAAGACCGTGACCGACATGACCATCGGGGGGAAACGCTGCTTTATCGAGAGTTTCATCGACATCACGCAGGTGAAAGAAGCCGAGAACACGCTGCTTGCCTTTATCCGGGAAGCCACGCTCCGTACACGGAACCCGCTGGAACAGGTGAGGGACAACCTGCAGGAACTGCAGGATGACCTCAAAGGACGCGATACCACCCCCGACTATATCGGAACAGCCCTCGCCATCCAGGAGAAGAACCTGGGCGCGATTGTTGCAAACCTCCAGGACCTCGAACGTGCCATCGTCGATAAAAGAACCGAGATCCCCGACGCTCTGCGGGAATACTTACAGAGGTGATGGGAGAAGATGGCAGATTTTTCGATGAGCGGCGACGACAAGCGCATCATCCTTGCGCTCTCCCCTTCGCGTACCTACCGCGAGAACACGATCCAGATGATAAAAGCGATCCAGCATTCGGAAAACATGCGGGTCATTGTGATCTGCGTCAACCAGCCGGCAGCGTTTTTAAAAGAGTTCTACGCAAAGAACGGGATCGACACGGAACGGATCTTCTTCATCGATGCCATCACCCAGTATGCCACCGGCACCGCTCCTGCCCCGCTCGAAAACTGCCGGTTCGTCTCAAAACCCAACGACCTGACCTCCATGGGCATCGCCGTAACAACCATATTGAAACAGTTCGAGGGAAAAAAGACCG
>JBFYKS010000007.1:0-2633 GCA_041305785.1 Methanoregula sp.
TTCCCTTCGGCACCTCGGTGACTCGTGGTCACCGATACACCTAACGCGCATCGTTTACGGCTGGGACTACCCGGGTATCTAATCCGGTTTGCTCCCCCAGCTTTCGTCCCTCACTGTCGGACCCGTTCTGGTGAGATGCCTTCGCCATAGGTGGTCCCACCGGGATTACAGGATTTCACTCCTACCCCGGCAGTACCTCTCACCTCTCCCGGTCCCTAGAAATGCAGTTTCCCCTGAACGCCCGCCAGTTAAGCCGGCGGATTTCTCAAGAGACTTGCATATCAAGCTACGGACCCTTTAAGCCCAGTAATAGTGGCCACCACTCGAGCCGCCGGTATTACCGCGGCGGCTGGCACCGGTCTTGCCCGGCCCTTTCTTCACCAGTTATTTACACTGGCGGACAGCCAGCCTATGCTGGCACTCGGGGTTTCCTTATCACGGTTTCCCGCATTGTAAAGTTTTCGCGCCTGCTGCGCCCCGTAGGGCCTGGATTCGTGTCTCAGAATCCATCTCCGGGCTCTTGCTCCCACAACCCGTACCGATTACAGGCTTGTTGGGCCGTTACCCCAACAACAACCTAATCGGCCGCAGACCCATCCTATGGCGGCGGACCTTTCGACTACAGTGCATTCCAGCCTCCATAGTCTATAGGGTATTATCCCCAGTTTCCCGGGGTTATCCCCTTCCATAGGTCAGATTGTCCACGTGTTACTGAGCAGTATGCCGAGGTCTTGCACCTCTCGACTCGCATGGCTTAATCGAACTCCGATAGCAGTGGCCTCTGGCAGGATCAACCAGAATTCATTCTTAAATATCGCACACTTACTGAACTGTTCTTAAGGAATTGAGCGGTTACTAAACAAATTTCCGCATTGCCAATGCCAACGTCAGAACCAACTCCGGTCAAGCCGGGTATCATTGGATCTCCATCAAAGAAAGATTGTGTGTGTTCGTCGTGTTGTTTGACTGAACACGGGCTATTACTGTATGTTTCAAGGATATTTATACCTTGTTACATGCAGTCTTTTCCATCGGGGCCAAGACCAGAGAACCCGGTTTGTTTGGCCCTTCATAAGGGATGCCTGATGTTGTGAACCTTCGTCGTGATTTTCACGCGTTCACGGGCTTACAATGTAGGTCATGGAGGTATTTATACCTTCTTGCCTGCATTGTTGTGCCTCGAAACCGACACCTGCCCCCGTGGGGCGGTTTCGTCGGTTTGTCATCAGATTTTGTGGATCTACATATAACACAGCCAGACATTTAAAGATGATCTCCGGCGTGACCGTATTCCGGTTTTTGAAGTGTATCCGCCGTGAAATATACCAAATCCGGATACAACGAAAATAGATTGCAAACGATTCTTTTGACAGGATTTTGGGATTTTTTGTCCGTTTTTCCGGCCCGACCGGCCGTACCGGAAAAATGGTATCAAAATCGCTGATGGCGACCAAAAGGGGCAGGAGCGCGGTACGGAAAAACGGAATCTTCCGACGGGAAGACCCGGGCATGCAACCTTTTTGGCCGGACATGCGCCGCATTCGCGAAGCAGCATCTGCATACTATAATGAACGGGAACCGGAGATCTGCTGATTCTTGGAATCCGTGTTCCGGAAGCAAGGATCGCGCATATTTTTCCGGGCCGGAGCGTGAAACCGGGAGGGGGTGCGGCAGGTTTTGGCATGCAGCAGGTACGACCAGATAAAAAAAATCCGTTCATCCCCTGCCCGACCCCCGCCCGCTTCCACTGGAACAAAATCCGTCAACGCTACCCAGTAATTTCCACAGGAAAAGAAGGTGTTTTCCGGCCCGCTTCTGAGGGGGGTCGGGCAGGGGCAGCGGCTTTTTTTCAACCAAACGTTCGTAGTCCCTGCGTGAAAAATTCCGCGAGCGCCATGAAAACGAGCTCGTCTTCTCTCCCGAAACGCGGAGGTAACACCCTGTGAGACACAGCGGTCCATGCACGGCCGCGATGCGAACGCTGACCCCATCCGACTCCCTGCTGACCACCAAGCATATGGCAGACCTTTGCCAACCTCCCTTGTTACATGCCGGATTTCAGACCGCGACCAGGCACAACCACAACTGCATATAAGCTTAGTAAGCCTGTCTCAGATATCTCCGCGTTCAATACCATTGTCCGCACTCTTGTCTCCAACAACCCGCTCGGCTGCACCCGGTACGGGCACCTGAGAAAGGGACATCCCCCGGTCCGGAAAGTGAGGGAGATGTATACGGCAAAGTTTGAGTATCGTAACGGGGAGGGGAAACGGATCGGTACGACCATCGAGATGTACGATTCGGTGGAAGGCTACGAGACGGGTATTGCCGCCGTCATCTCCAATATGGCAAACATCGCCTCCCACCGGGGAAAGCCACGGCACCTGCCGGAAAAAGACCTCTTCTCTGTCATGCTCCAGTGCCACGACCCCTCCGGAGAACTCTACTACCTGAACCTCGCCCGCGACCGCTTTTCCCTCTCTTCGTATCGTGACGAGCGGATCCGTGAGCGGGTGGAGGCGTGGATCTCGGGGGTACCGGAACTGGCGTGAGTGTCAGGGCTTCTGCATCGAAAAGGCGGGTATCGATCTCACGGTGTTCGGGCAGCCCTCCCCCCCGTCCCCGCCCGCCCC
>JBFYKS010000008.1:0-9349 GCA_041305785.1 Methanoregula sp.
GAGCAGCTGGACCGGGTCAAGTGCTCGCAGCCGTACGGGATCATCTTCAAGCCGTTCACGGCAATCGAGATCTCGACCAGCGTGAACCTCGCGCTCTACAACCACAGCAACCGGAAAAAATTGCCCGGGGACTATCCTCTCGGGGACCCGCGGAAGATGATGGATGCTCATGAGGCGGTCATCCTCCTCGACAAGCGGGGCCGGATCATCTTTCTCAACACGTTCGCCACGTGGTTTGTCGATATTCCTCTAAAGGACGCGCTCATGCGGCACTGGCGCGATGTCCTGATGCTCCTCAACGATCAGACAAATGAGGAGCTAAAAGATCCCGTTGCCGAGGCAACCCGGCAGTTGGCCGGGATCGTTTACGATTCCAATACCGCCATGGTCACCACCACTTCAAAGCGCCGGAAAGTGAGCGTTGCGGTCCGGCCGGTCATGGACGACCACAACAAACTGTTTGCCGTCCTGATGTCCATAAAGGAAAAAGCCACAAAAACGTATATGTGATTCCGGTATCCCCCGGATTGGGAAGGATTTATGGAGCACGTCCGGCAGGCATTCAACAGGTTTGCAACCGAATACGATCGGCATCGCGAGCATATCATCCCGGAGATGCGGCAGTTCTACGCTGCAGCGGTCTGGGCAATCGAGTCCCCCGTCCCGCAGCCGGAGGTCCTCGACCTTGGGGCGGGCACCGGCCTCTTCTCTGCCTTCCTCCTTGAGAAGTTCCCGGATGCCCGGCTGACGCTCATGGACATTGCGTCCGACATGCTCGATATGGCGCGGCAGCGGTTCGCCGAGAGGCCGGAGACGCGTTTCATCGTCTCCGATTACCGGCACTCGGAGTTTGGCGGGCCGTACGATATCGTCTCCTCGGCGCTCTCGATCCACCACCTTGAGACGGAGGACAAGCGGGCGCTCTTCCACCGGATCCATGAAGCGCTCCGGCCCGGCGGGATGTTCGTCAACGCAGACCAGGCAGACGGGGAGACCCTGTACTTCCGGCAGCGGTACCTTGCTTACTGGAACGAATTTTTGCAAAGCGGGCCGATGGATGAGGAGCAGCACGCCCTGATCCTGAAGCGCATGGCTCTCGATAAGAACGAGAAGCTCTCCGACCAGCTCGCGTGGCTCCGCGAGGCCGGGTTTTCCGATGTGGATGTGGTGTACAGGAACCGGACGTTTGTGGTGACGGTGGGACGGAAGGGGTGAAGCGTCCCTGCAAAGCGGGGAGGCCCCGCGGCGGATCAGAACGGTTGCGATCATTATCTGTCGATCTTCCCTCTGTTCCCGGTGAAGTTTCGTTCATGGGCATCTCTCCCGGGTAATCTTTTCACCGCGTTCATCCTCGCGATAAAAACACGGATCCGGAACAATCAGGGTCTGGTTTTCCCCGGTTTAACCCGGCCATGATCCGGATTTGCTGACCGCCATCGCGATCCGGGCAAACGAGGCACGGACCGGGCCCCCGTCCCGCCGATTACCTTATTACGCTCCGGCATACCAACTCGATAAAGGAAAATCCCCCATGACCCGTTCCTGCCTGGCATATCTTTTTACGCTCTTCGTCCTCCTCCTCCTCTGCCTTCCGGCAGCCGGTGCAGCCCCTGAAGCCGGCCTCCTCAGTGCGGCCGGCGACACGCAGGGCACTCCTCCACGGGAAGCAACGGCATACATCTCCGATGCGGAGGCCGCAGTTGCGATCCGCAACTGGCCGGACGTTCTCACCATCACCACCCGGGGCCTTGCCTGGTACCCGGACAATGCAGACCTCCTCTGCCTGCAGGGGTACAGCTACCGGAAGATGGGGTATTACCAGAAATCCGTTGACGCGATCTCAAAAGGCATCCTGGCCGACTCAAAACCGGTCTGGTACGCCAACCGGGGATACGGGTATCTTGCCCTGAAGAACTACTCCGCGGCGCTTGCCGATGCTGAATCCGGCATCGCGGCCGATTCCGGCTACACAACAAACCATGGCGTGAAAGCGCTCGCCCTCCTTGGGATGGGGCGGGATGATGAAGCCCTTGCCGCGATTGATACTGCGATCGGGATGGATCCGCAGTCGGCCCATCTTTGGCAGGTAAAGGGCATCATCCTTGCCGCCCGGGGTGACTGTGCAGGAGCCCGGGCTGCGCTCGAAGAGTCTCTTGCGCTGGACCCGGACTACTCGCTTCCCTGGCCGGGATTTAAGAGTGCAAGTGAGGATCTTGCGGTCCTGGACTCGACCTGTAGTCCCGCATCAGGATTACCTTCGCCTACAAAATCTGCGCCGGGCTGGAGTGCGGCTGCTGTCGCTCTTGGCGCAGTGATCGCTCTCGGGATCCGGAAATAATCCTCTTTTTAGGAGGAACAACGAAAAAACAAGAGAAGTAGCGAGGGATGGATTTGAACCATCGATCTTCGGGTTATGAGCCCGACGGGATATCCTGACTACCCTACCTCGCTGCTATAATCAGGGTTATACTATAGGCAAGGGGCGCTTTTATACTTTACCACCGAACCCTGCCCGGACACGGGTATCCGGCAGTCGCTAGATTAAATTAGCAGCGGCAGTATAATGAGAACCATGGATGACGAGCTTGCGTTTCTTTTAGAGAAGCGCAGGAAGGAGCTTGAAGAGAAGATGCGACACGAGAAGAAGACGCCCAAGGTAGAGAATATTGACGAGATGCACTTCCAGCAGTTCATCAAAACCCACCCGTATGTGATCGTGGATTTCTGGGCGGAATGGTGCGGGCCCTGCCGGCGAATCGCGCCCATCATGGATGAGCTCTCCATGGAATTTGCCGAAAAAGTTGCCTTCGCAAAGTGCAATACGGACGACAACCGGAGCCTCGCCATGCAGTTCAACATCGATGCAATCCCTGCCATGATGCTCTTCTCAAACGGCCAGCTGGTCGACCGGATCATCGGGGCGTACCCCAAGGAAGCGATCCGGGAGAAGATCGTCCGGAAGTTCAGGCTGGACTAAAAATCCCTGCCCGCGCTTTTTTGCCCGGAGCCCCGTATACCGAAGAGGTGAACCGGATTTGAGACGAGACGAACTGCAGAGGAGTGCCCTGGCCCTTATTGAACGCCTCCCGTACCGGGCGGTTGCCCTGCTCCTCCCGTTCCTTGTCCTTGCCGTTCATATCAGCGTGATGGCACTTACGCTCCCACAACAGGACTTTGCTGCCATGCTCGGGCTCATGGCCGCGTACATGCTCCCTCCCGCAGGCAAGGAGACGGTCATCCCGATCGGCATCGCGCTTGGGATCCCGTGGTGGTACATGGCCCTCTCCATCGTGATGATCGATGTCGAGACCGGCCTTTTCATGGCGCTGAACTTCGATGTCGCGTACCGGATCCCGTTCCTCGGCCCGCTTCTTGCCGACCTCACCAGCAAGACAAAAGAGTTCCTCGATTACCACCGGTGGCTGGCGGGCCTCTGGTTCTTTGCCATCGTCCTCATGGTCAGCGTGCCGTTCTTCGGCAGCGGGGGTATCCGGGGCTCCATTGCCGGAAAACTGCTGGGCATGAGTACGCTGCTCACGTTCCTTGCCATCCTTACCGGGGCGCTGATCGGGTGCTTTGGGATCGCCCTTGGATCGGACGCGATCCTCTCGTATCTCTGCACGAACGGCGCACTTCCTGAAGATATCGCCGGGCTGGTGTGCGGCTGGGTATAATCTGGTCCGGAAACGTTCCCTGCCGGGGGCATTCCTGCCGTACCCTGCTGCGCCGGTTACCCGGGGCAATGCACAATCCGTCCAATGGTTTTCCTTACTGGTAACAAGCCAAAGGTTGATGTATTTGTACCCCCATTTAAAATAGACACGATTCCGGTAATCTTCATCATGCCGGAACCCCCTGCACGATCCAAAAGAGAATTGCGCAGATGAACGCGGACGGTGGCAAAAGCCATCTTTACAGCACGGCCCCGAATGAAGATACCGGGGTTTTGCATCAGGTCAGGATGATCCACGGTTTCGTGGTGATGGCCCGCGTCAGGGGCCCCGGACTATGCCTGCCGCACAAAAACCTGCGTGCAGGCCCTCCACCAGTGTACCGGGAGTAGCAAAAGGGAGGGAAAAGGAGCAGCAGGTCAAAATAGAGGTCTGCTCTCCGTCATCCTTTTTTTTGCAACTCGCACTGCCGATGTCACTGGTGGAACACTCAAACGGACGCCGGGGCAATAGTCGCTGCCATCTCAAAAATCAACGTGGAAAAATCCAATTAAAAATGCGCCCGGTCGCCACACAGGCATCCTGCCGCCGGCTGGCACCCCTTTTTTAAAGGGGAACCTGCAGAGTCCGGACAACCGGGTAAAAATCCCACAACAATACCAAAAAACACCCAGAAGAATCTTCAGGAGATACACAAATAATGGAAATAGAGATAATCGCCGTTGGCGGATATGACGAGGTCGGCCGGAACATGACCGCCGTCCGCTGCGGCAAGGAAATTGTCATCTTTGACATGGGGCTCCGCCTCGACCAGCTGATGATCCACGAGGATGCAGAGGTCGACGAGATGCATTCCCTTGACCTGATCAAGATCAAGGCGATCCCCGACGACACCATCCTGCAGAATGTTGCAGGATCGGTAAAAGCCATCGTCTGCTCCCACGGGCACCTCGACCATATCGGGGCGATCCCGAAACTGGCACACCGGTACAAGGCGCCCATCATCGCGACCCCGTATGCCACGGAACTGATCCGGCAGCAGATCTCCGGCGAGAGAAAATTCGGCGTAAGTAACCGGCTCTTTGCCCTCAAGGCCGGGCAGCGGTACACGCTCTCCCCCAACCTGGTCCTGGAGTTTGTCCGGACCCAGCACTCGATCATCGATACGGTGACCCCGGTGCTCCATACCCCCCGGGGGGCGATTGTGTATGCCTGCGACTTCAAGTTCGACCGGTCGCCGGTCATTGGAGAGCCGCCGGACTTTGCCCGGTTCCGCCAGATCGGCAAGGAAGGCGTTCTTGCCCTGATCGTGGAGAGCACGTACATTCACCGGCCGGGCCGGTGCCCGAGCGAGCGGATCGCCCGGGACCTTGTCCGGGACGTTATCACGAGTTTTGAGGACGACAAGAACGGCATCGTGGTCTCTACGTTCTCGTCCCACATCTCAAGGGTCAAGACCATTGCAGAATGTGCGCACGAGATCGGCCGGAAACCGGTCTTTCTCGGGCGCTCCATGGAGAAGTACTCCGTCACCGCAGAACAGATGAAGTTCGTCTCGTTCCCCTCATCGGCAAGCGTCTTTGGGAACCGGAAGACCGTTGACCGCGTGATGCGCCGGATGATGAAGGAAGGAAAGGATAAGTTCCTCCCCATCGTGACCGGCCACCAGGGAGAACCCGGTTCCATCCTCACCCGGATGGCGCTCGGCGACACCCCGCTTACCATCGGGAAGGGGGACAAGGTGCTCTTCTCGGCCAACATCATCCCAAACCCGATGAATGTCGGGCAGCGGTACCGGATCGAGCAGTTCATTAAGAAGGCGGGTGGCCGTATCTTCGAGGACCTGCACGTCAGCGGTCACGCGTACCGGGAAGATCATTACGAGTTCCTCCAGATGCTCCAGCCCCAGCACATCATCCCCGCCCATGCCGACCTGAAGATGACGGCCGGCTACGCCGAGTTTGCAGGCGATCTTGGCTACACGACAAACAACGATGTCCACCCGATGCAGAACGGGCAACGGCTGCTCATCAAATAATCATCCTGTCCACTTTCCTTTTTTGCCCATCTCCGTCTGCCTCCCGTCTGGTTGCAGTTCAGTTTCACCGTTCCGTAACAGGTACCCGTGCTCGCAGGGGATGACCGGCTACTCTGCCGGTGTCCCTTTCCCAAACGACCAGAACAACCGCTGGTATACCCGGGAAAAGGGTGTCCGCTCCAGCACAAAGACCATCACCGAGCAGACAAGGATACTCAAAAAGATCACAATGTACACGATGTCCTGGATCCCCTGCCCCACCGCGATACCTGCCTGGAGGGGAATGGATGCGAGGACTGCTGCGGCAAGCCCCTTTGCCTGCATGACGGCAATGATCGAGGCATCCGATTTGGGAATTGTCCTTGGGATGGTGAGCCAGACGATGACGATGCGGGCAAGATAGGCTGCAATCGTGATCGCCGCACCCATGATAAAGATCTCGATGTACGTGAACCGGATCGAGATCCCGATATAGATGAAGAAGAAGGTCTTCAAAAGCGTCACGAGCTGGGCGAAGAATACGGTCTCCATGGGGGAGAGTTCAACCTGCCGGGTCTCATCTTTGAGGAAGGGCAGGATCTTCTCAACCTTAAAAAAATTGAGGTTGCCGAGCGTGACACCGAGCGCCAGCGCAGCAATGGCTCCCGAGAACCCTAAAAGACTCACAAACCCAAAGACGATGAAGACGAATGCCGGGGTGATGAAGATACTCTTGATACTGGCGATCCTGTGGTAGAACAGCGACCATCCGATCCCGGCAATCACCCCGATGAAGATGGCGACAAAGAACGAGGCGAAGAGGTTGCCGATAAGGTAGGCGACATTGAACTCGTCAAGGCTGATGAAGTTGATGAGCGCGATGAGCAGGACAATGCAGAGCACGTCGCTGATGGCCGATTCGAGCGCAAGGATAGCCTTGGTGTCTTTTTTCAGGCTTAAGTATTTGGTAAACGGGATAACCACGGCAGAGGATGTCCCGCCGAGGATCGCGCCCAGCAGGCAGGACTCGATCACCGTGAAGCCTGCAAGATATTTCATGATGACGATGCAAATGAGCGTCATGGCAACAAAGTTTGTAACCGTGATCGCAAGCGTGCCTTTCATCGCCTTTCGTAATGCCCCAAGGGTGATGTGAAGGCCGCCTTCGAAGAGGATGATGGCGAGCGTCACCATCGTGAAAAGCGGCCCGACCACCCCGAAAGCATCGGGAGTGACCAGGCCCAGGAACGGCCCGATGAGGATCCCGATGGCCATTAAAAAGAGCACATCGGGGATCTTGGTGATAGCAAAGAACCGGGAGAGGATGTTTCCCAGGAAGATGAGCAGACCTAAGAACAGGACCGTGACCGCTGCATCCATCAGGTTAGTGTTGAGTGCGGTGGAATTTAGAGATTATCGCTCACGTGTTCGCGGATGCCCGGGCTGGCAGGAATGAGACTGGAACCTGCCGGGAGCGTGAACCTCTGAAATCTCACTGCTCTGCTCAAGCCGGTCACACCTCTTTTTTACGTACTGCGGTCCTGCCCCCGCATATGGATATCGACCTGCTTGAACGGGATCTCGATTCCCTCTTCCCTGAACCTTTCATCGATGCGGACATTAATACAATCCAGTGCGTCCCAGAGGTGATCGTAGTTATCCGTGTAGAGGATCAACTGGCCGTTCAGGCTCGATTCTCCGAACTCGAGGAAATAGACCGAAGGTTTGGGATCCGGAACTGCCCAGGGGGTCTTGTCGATGACCTCGTTGGCAATCTCCAGAAGGATCTTCTTGACCTTTTTTATGTCGCTGCCGTATGCGACCGAGAAGGGGATCCGGACCTTGAGCCGGACATCCGGCATCGCGTAGTTGGTGATGACGTTCGATGTCAGTTTGGAGTTGGGGATGGTGACGATCTGGTAATCGAGTGTCTTCATCCTTGTGCTCCGTGGCCCGATGCTGATGATGTCGCCCATGTAGGTGTCGTACTTGATCCGGTCGCCGACCTTGAAGGGTTTATCCAGCGTTATGATCGCCCCGCCAAGGAAGTTGCCGATAATCTCCTGTGCAGCAAGGGCAAGGGCGATGGCACCGATCCCGGCCCCGGCCAGCATCGGGGTAACATCAATCTCGAATTCCGATAAGATGAGCATCAGGGCAACAAACCAGATGAGGTATTTGGCAAGTACCTCAAGGAGCGGGAGGAGCTGGTCATCGAAATCCGTCTCGGTTTTGGATGCCAGCCACTTCCCGTACGTGGTGATGAAATTGTAACTGAACGCCGAGACGATCCAGGCACCGACGAGGATGAAGAAGGTGTTGAAGAACTGGTAGCCGTGGATCTCCATACCTCCGATGGTCCACTGCATGGCTTCAGGATCGATGACAAATGCGGTCAGGGCGATATACGCCGAAGCTGCCAGGATCGTGACAATGAGTGGTTTTCCGATAGCAAGGATGACGATATCGTCAAGCAGGGTATCGGTCTGGTCAGCTTTTTTCTTAAGCCAGCTGACAATCGCGTGGGCGATACCCGCTGTAACAAGCCCGGCAGCAATGGTGAGCAGGGCATAGAGATAATTGGGTTCCATTGACATCCTCCACAAAAGGTTCGGGTTTTTACTGATTTGCCGGTGTCCGGTCTTATAATTTCCGGTACCAGACGTTCATGCCCGCCCGTGCCATAAGAAAGAGGATAAAAACAGGGGGGAAAACCCCGGGCCCGCCTCCCTTTAGAACAACCACATCATCTTTTTAGGCCGGAAATCTGTTTCTGCATGGCGGTAGTCGTCGAACCACCGTGCCACGGGGTTTGCATGGAAGATCATAAACTTCCCGATATTGGCCGGGTCGGCTGCCTGGTGGTACCGCATGAAGACATGCCCGGCGGTCTTTCCCACCATCTCGATCTTTCCCGTTGCATGGGACATGACGAAGCGTGCCCGTTTTGCAAGCCCCGAGCAGGCATGCCAGGATCTCTGGAGCATATCGTAGGACTGCTCAACGGGAACCTGGAAGAAGTGATTGCCGATGGATGGGCGGCACTGGAAGACATAGTACGGCGAGATGCCGGCAAAGGAGATGTTGCGGAAGAGTGTGGTTAAGGTGTCCGCATCGCTGTTGACCCCGTTTAAGATCGGGGTCTGGTTCACGACGATGACGCCGGCCTTGTTGAGAGCCTCGGCTGCCTTGATCGAAACGGGCGAGAGCTCGCGGGGGTGGTTGAAATGCGCCATTACATAGATCCGCTTCTCCGGTGTACTATAGCGGGAGAGGACCGAGACCAGTTCGGGGTCGTTTAAGATCCGGTACGGGTTGTAGGCAAGCAGTTTGCTGCCCATCCGGATGATGTTGACGTGCGGGATCTCCCGGAGCTCCTTTAAGATCGATTCGATCCTCCGGGTATCGAGCATCAGGGAATCGCCACCGGTCATCAGGACGTTGGTGATCTCCTTGTGCTCCCGGATATACTCGATGTTATCAGACACATCCTTAACGGTTTCCCGTTCGCAGGACATAAAAAGCCGTTTCCGGAAACAGAAGCGGCAGATGCCCCCGCAGACATCCGTGACGAGCAGGAGACCGGTCTGGTCATACTTGTGCTGGAGACCCGGAAGTTTTGTGTAATCTTTCTCGCAGGATGGATCGGCACACCCGCCTC
>JBFYKS010000009.1:0-11697 GCA_041305785.1 Methanoregula sp.
TCTCGACCCGGATGGTGCCTTTGAGCGACTCGATGGAGCGCTTGACAACATCGAGTCCCACCCCGCGACCACTGATGTCCGAGATCTTGTCAGCCGTGGAGAAGCCCGGCTGGAAGAGGAGATCTACTGCCTGTTCCGTGGTTAATGTGTTGGCCATGTCCTGCGTGATCAATCCCCGTTCAACCGCTTTTGCTTTGACTTTACCAACATTGACACCCGCGCCGTCATCGATGAGCTCGATGATGACATTGTCCCGGTCACGGTGTGCAGAGAGTTTGACAAACCCTTTCCGGGGCTTGCCGGCCCGCTCACGGTCATCCGGTGACTCGATACCGTGATTGACGGCATTCCGGATGAGGTGCAGGAGCGGATCGTTGAGGCCGTCCATCACGCTCCGGTCAAGCTCGGTTTCCCCACCCTCGATGACAAACTCCACCTCCTTTTTGTCATAGATGGCAACATCACGGACAACCCGTGGCAAGCGGTTAAAGATCTGGTTCAAGGGGATCATGCGGATGTTCATCATCAGGTTCTGGAGCTCGGAGACCGATCGCTCCACCATCCCGATGGCTTCACCCAGTTCCTTGATCTTGTGCTGTTCGGAGATCTGCTTGAGACGGCCGCGGTTGATGACCAGGTCCTCGACCAGGTTCATGATGTGGTCCAGCTGGGTGATGTCAACCCGGAGGTTCTTGATCTCGCGGCTCTTGTCCGTGGTTGCAGCGGGTTTTTTGTCAGTGTCAGCGGATTTCTTTTCAGTATCGAGGGGTTTCTTTGCAGCAGGGGCTTCCTGTTTTATGACCGGTTTTATGTCAACCGATGCGATCTCGGTTCCGGAAGCTGCGGTTTTCAACGCCTCTTCACCGGCATCGCTTGCGATTTTGAGGGTAAGCACGCCATCAAAATTCCCTTCATCAATGGCTTCCTTTGACGGGTTGATCGAGACGATCGTGCCAAGGGATTCGAGATTTCCGATAGCAAGCATCGCCCGCACATCTTTCATCATGCATTCGCCTGCAACGGTAATCCGGAGATCAAATTCGGGAATATTTCCTTCAAGGGGAAGAGGTTGATGAGATGGTTCCGGGGACGTGTCCGTTGCCGGCATTGCGGGTGTTTTCACGATTTTTTCGCTTTTCCCTCCACGGTCACCGGTCCAGCTCTTGAGTGCGTTTACCTGTTCGTCCGCATTGAGGGAAGAGGTGTCTCCCCCGCCCTCAACATCATCGATCATCTGCTCAAGGAGATCCGAGCACGCTAAAAGAAGGCTTCCCAGATCCTGGGTGATATCGGCAGTACCGCTCCGCACGAGCTGGAATACATCCTCCATGGCATGGCAGAGCCGCTCCATCTCGGCAAACCCCATGGATGCCGAAGCCCCTTTCAGGGTATGGCACGAACGGAAGATCTCATCGATGGCATTCTGGTCGGAACCTTTCTCTAAGATTAAGAGGTTCTTGACGAGGTTCTCATGGTTCTCCCGTGACTCTGCAACAAATAGTCCCCGATACGCCTCAAATTCAGACATTGCCTGCCTCCATCTGGAGTACTACTCGCTCAATCTCATCTGCCAGTTTGTTCAGGGGAAGGATTTTGTCCTGGGCATTTTTGGAGATGACCGATCGTGCCATCCCGTAGACCAGGCAGTCCTTCTCTTCACAGACCAGGTTGATGCCGCCGGCCTGCCTGATGGCAAGGGCGCCTTCCCCGGCATCGTTTCCCATACCGCTCAGGGTTACCGTAACGATATTTTTGCCAAAGACCTGGGCAGCGGATTCAAAGGTCTTGTCAACAGCCGGCCGGACACCGTGGATGGGGGGTGCGTTGGAATGGACAATGCGGCCGGTTTTGATATTCTTCTCATCCATGACCCCGCTCACGATCGTGTGGATACCTGCTTTGGAGAGGAGGATCTTACCGTTCTCGATCAGGTCCCCGTTCTCCGTCTCTTTCACCTGCATGGTGGCAATACGGTTGAACCGCTCTGCAAGGGGGGCGGTGAAGCCCGGAGGCATGTGCTGGGTCACCACAACACCTGCCGGGAGATCTGCCGGAATTGCTGCAAGCAGGGTGTCAAGCATCGGCGGGCCACCGGCAGAGGACCCGATAAGGACAACCCTCTTTGCCGCCTGGGTCTTTTCAGTCCGGTGAATTATTGGTTTTTTAACCGGAAGGGTGACCAGGTGCCGGATCTTGGATACCAGTTCGGCGCCGATCTCCCTGACATGGGGGATATCCTTTGGCTTGAGCATGAAATCATCAGCACCAAGACGGATGGCCTGCGTGGTCATCTCGGCATCCTGGGAAGTGAGCGAACTGAGCATCATTACCCGGGGGCGTTTTTTTGCCTTCCGGAGTTCCTCTAAGACCTGGATACCGTTCATCTTGGGCATCTCGATATCGAGCGTGATGATATCAGGCTCAAGGGTGGTAATCTTCTCGAGTGCCTCGATCCCGTTCGATGCTGTTCCCACTACCTCGATGGTCGGATCTTTTGAGACGATATCCCGGATAACGGTCCGCATAAATACGGAGTCATCCACAATGAGGAGCTTCACCATAACGGTCAGGTTGCCAGAACGTTCTTGACTTCTTCGAGCACTTTTGGAGCCTGGAAGGGTTTTACAATGTACCCTTTGGCACCGGACTTGATGGCCAGTTTCACCATCTGTTCCTGGCCGACAGCCGTGCACATGACGACCCGGGCTGCAGGATCAAGAGCTTTTATCCCTTTGAGTGCTTCGATACCGTTCATCTTGGGCATGACAACATCCATGGTGACGAGATCCGGTTTCAGTTCCTTGTACTTTGCTACCGCCTCTTCCCCGTCTCCTGCTTCACCGGCGATGGTGTGTCCCCCTGAGAACAGGATATTCTTCAGAAGGGTTCGCATAAAGAGGGTATCATCCACGATCAGAATCTTTCCCATTGACGATCAAGTACCTGATTGGGAGATCATTACATAAAACTGTTATGGGAAAATCGAGGAAAGAAATCAGTTTGTTTGGGATTTTGTGGCGTCGGAGATGTAGCGGACCCCTTTTGTGGTCAGCTGGACTTCCCGCCGGATGATGGTGACTTCGGCAAGACCGAGTTTGAGGATCTTGTCATAGATGACTTCGAGCTGCTTGTGCGGGATGTTGAGCATGTTCTCGATGGCATGGGAGTCCATACCGGAATAGATGAGCATGGCAACCTGCTGGTCAACGCCATCCAGCTCGGTCCCTTTCATATCCATGCCTTTTGTGGTCTCTTTTAAGAAATTGTACAGCACCTGGAGGGTGGATAGCGGGCATAAGACAAGACTTGACGCCACTTCACTGTCCTCGAGATGATCGATCTTCACGACATCGGTGGGTTTTCCCTGCACTTCCCGCTTGGTGAGCTCGATTGATGCCACATCATTTGTCGGCACACAGATCTGTTTTGTGGCACTGACAAACCAGATACCGGTGTGAACAACGACAACGCTGCCCTTCTCCCACTGGGCGTCCTTGACCATCACGCCGCCTTTGATGGCCGGGGACATGAAGTATGCCATCAGCCGGTAAGCATTGCAGGATGCAAGGATCATCTTTTTTAAGACCGAGAGGACTTTGTCGACCGAGAGGATCTTGTAGGTTGCCTCAGTATCGGTCTTGGTGGTCACGATCAGGATATTCTTTTTCTCGGCTACGTCAAGCACGGTCTTGAAAAGGATCTCCTTGTTGATGGGTGCCGGGATAACCAGACGGTCTTCGCCAACGCCCATCTTGACGACAACCCATTGTTTGTTGTGCTCGATCTTGACCGGAACTTCTTTCATGGGATCCTCATGAGAACTCTTTTTATCGGGTTGATTTTCTTATCCATTAGTATTGACAACCGGGTTATTTTATTTCATTGGTGGCAGAACCGGTTTTGTCTTTTGGTTTCTGGACAACACTCATCCGCTGGTACATGTCGGTGAGCTCTTTTTCAATCTGGTCTGCCGGTGCCTTGAAATCCTTGAGTTCCCGCAGGAGACTTAAGTCCTTCTCTTTGGTGACATGTTTGACATCGGATGCAATGGAGCTGAGCAGATCCTCATCGGTTCCCCCGCTTGAACTTGCAAAGGCTGCCATGTCGGACTGCATGCCGATCTGGTCTTCTGCCTGGTTCGCATTCCCGGGTGCGTCGGAGGGGATCCAGGTGGTCTTTACCGCACCGGAGGGTTCGGGTGCTTGTCCTGGTTCAGCAGCAGTTGCAGGCTCCGCGGTTTCATCTGCGGGCCCGGTAACCAGAGCACCGGAGTCATCCTCCTCAAGATCGGCATCAAGGTCAACATCGTCAAGGCTGATGTTATCAAGATCGGCAAAATCCGTATCAGAATCCCCCCCGGCTTCAAGTCCACTGAATTCGTCAAGTCCCTCGTCACCTGCATTCGCTTTCAGGATATCAGCCGCAGCCGCGTCCATCTCGAGATCCGGCATCGAGAGCTCAGGTTCGGGAAGTTCCATACCATCGGTCAGCCCGGACGTGGAGGACAGGGCATCTTCACCGGAAAGCCCGGGCGATGCCAGATCACCCTCATCAAGTCCGTCCAGAAGGCCGGAATCAAACTCATCCCCGGAGAGGGAGAGGAACGGATCCGCATCCGCAGGGGATCCGGATCCTGCACCGCCCGGAGCCGGAAGCGAGGCGCCCTTGGCAGGTGTGGCAGCGGAGGCAGCAGTCTTCTCAACCTTCTCACTGACGGTTGAATCAAGCATCCTGTTGATATCGTCAACCTTCCGTTTCCGCCGGGTATGTTCTCCGATTATCGTGCCAAGGGATTTGAAGGTGGCAACAAGCGATCCAACCTGGGCAGCAAACGGCATTTTGCCGGGTGATGCGGGTTTTGCGGGTGAAGCCTCCGGTTTAGATACGGGTTTTGCCGGGGGAGTTTCCGGCTTTTTTGCGCCCTTCTTCTCGAACAGTTTGATCTCGTCAAGTTTTTTCAAAATTCCGATCTTCTTTAATTTCTGCTCCCTGAAGTCAGCACACGCAGCCCGGACTTCGGCAAGGGTCACGAGCCCGAGCAGGAACGGGAGGACAACTGCCAGGAGAATGAGGAGGAGGATGAGCTGGATCAGGGTGACATCGATGAAGAGGAGGAGGAGCCCCACGGTAAGGATGGTGCAGAACATCAAAAACCTGCGGACTCGTATATCCATGACAATCTCCTTTTTAAACCTGTGATGACGCCATACTCTGGAGTCCTTCCGGGCTGAAGAACAGCCCGACAGCCAGAGGGGTTACGACCAGCACAAAGCCGGTCAATGCACAGAATATGGCTGTATAGAAATAAAACATATACCGATCTCCCCCACCAACAACCCGGGCGGCAAAAATATTGGATGCGGTAATTATCGTGAGGCAGATGACCACAAAGGTGCCCATCTCTTTTTCGGGGAAGTTGGTGAACATACTCATACCACCCAGTGCCGAGCTTGCCGATATTCCTCCTGAAGAAGTTCCCGAAGCACCATATGCTGCGGACTGATTGGCAAATTGCGACATCATACTCGTTACCGAACCGGTAAGCACGACCATGATGCGGTACAGGGAGACTAAAATTCCTGCCATAGCAACATGCATGGGCACGAGAAGGATGATGAAACTCCGTGCATGCATGTTCTTCTTGTCCCGGAGAAGTGTCTGCTCAAGGATCGATGACCCGACCACGGTCCCGATAGGTTCCGGAGGTCCCCCGAGTGTGACCGTATCGAGATAGATGTTAAGGTACTTGTTGATGAGGTTGCTTCCCGCATCACCGATGAATTTATCCCATATCTGGCGGGAATCCAGGCCAAGGTTCATCTGGGAGTAGACAGCGTTGACCAGGGGTTCAAGTGCGGTTAAGGACTTGCGGTCGATGGTTGCAAGAGCATAGACAGCCGTTGTCCCCTGGCCGCCCATCACTGCACCAAAACTCCTGATAAAGGTTGAGAAGTCGGTGTCCCGCATCGTAATATTCTGGTCATCGATGAACCCGATCAGTCCCAGGGGAGCCATGAGGATTCCTATGAGAAGGTAGATCATCCCGGCGCTCACGCCAAGTAATCCCAGGATGACCACCGCAGCAATGGTCAAGGGAACGATAATTCTCTCCATCGAGTGGATGGTCTGCTGTTCCTTTGAACCCTTTCCCGGTAGTCCATGGGATTTGGGGTCATCCGGAACTGACTGGTACATGAGGATGTTGCCCGAAACACAGATGAGAAGAATGATGGCATAGGCCATATTCAGGGTGGCATCCATCCCCCCGGGAGAATAGATGGCTATGGAGATCATGAGGGTGACGGCAATGACCGTTCCTGACAAGAGCATCGCCACATAGGCATCTCCCCACTGTTTTGTCAGTTCCAGACCCTGCTCAACCTGGCTCCGGTAAATGGTCCTGATAGAGGAAAGTTCATTTTTTAAGTAATCATCGTCCGGCACACCGGATTCGATGGCATTTGCGTACCGCGACAGCATGCTTTTCAATAAGGGATTTGTTGCCCGGTCTGCAACAATGCTGAGTGACTCGGAATAACTGTAACTCCATTTCTGGACATAGGTATCCACTTTGGAGGTATACTTGGACGAGATGTACTCCTTCCGGTTTGCGGCAAACGTGAAGATCTCGGGCCGTGAGGCATCGGCAAGGGCAAGGGACGCCATGTAGGTGGTGGTAAAAAGAAGATCGGCACTCATCTTTTTATCTTCAGAGATACTCTCGATCTTCTCTTTGAAACCTTCGATAGTGGAGGCAAACGGGACCGGGCGTTTCTCATCGGGTGCCGGGGTTTCGGGGTCTGGATCAGCCATATCAGGAACCAATCGTCAGGAGACCCTGTTTCTTGATCTTGGTCATCATGTGGAACAGGTCCCAGAACTTCGTGTATCCCGCTTTGTGCAACCGTTCGAGGATCTTGGCACGTTTTTCCACTTCAAGATAAATCTCGGATTTTTTACTGTCGGGCATCCCGAGCATGGTTGCGATCTTGTTCTCCAGCAGGAATGAACTGCCTTTACCGGTCCAGACGAACGTATCGGATACCGGCTCCCACGTGAACATCTGCACGAAGGTGAACCCCTGGGTTTCGGGATTGAACCCGACCAGTTCATTACAGCTGATCATACGCCGCACCAGCTGGCCGTCCGGACGTTTGACCGCACTCTGGATGACCACAAGGTTGAGGTTGTCCACGTACGTGCGGGGGATGTTGATGGGGTCCCCGCACAGGCGCTGGATGAGTTTCTCAACCGATGCTGCGTGGAACGTACTCATCACGGGGTGACCGGTCTGCATGGCACCGAAAGCCACCGCTCCCTCGACCCCCCGGATCTCCCCGACAAGGATCTGGTTTGGCCGCTGACGCAGTGCGGCTTTCAGGAGGTCGAACATGGAGACTTCTCCCGAAGCACCGCCGCCCTCGCCTTTACCTTTGGCAAGCGCCACTTCCCGGATCCAGTTCCGGTGCGGAACATTGAGCTCGGGGGTGTCTTCGATGGTCACGATCTTGTTCTCCGGGGGAATGAACGTGGTGATAGCGTTAAGGAGCGTGGTCTTCCCGCTCGCGGTTTCACCGGATACGAAGAGCGACATGCCGTATTCAACACAGATCCAGAGGTATGCTGCGGACATGTAATCGAGACCATTGCTCTCGATGATATTGAGGATGGAGAGCGGTACCTCGTTCACCTTACGGATGGTGAAGTTGCTCCCGTGCCGGGAGATTGCCGTGCCGTATACGATATTGATACGGGATCCGTCGAGCAGAGTTGCGTCGATTACCGGGTTACGGTACGTTATGGGCCGCTTGATTCGCTCTGCCATCTTAACGACAAACTCGTCAAGCTCGCTCGAGACCTTGAATTCGATGACCGATTTTAATCCTTTGAAGATCTTGTGCTCAATGAAGATCGGCCCGATCCCGTCACAGGAGATATCTTCGATATACGGGTCTGACAGGAAGGGTTTCAGGACCCCCATATCGATCTTGTCCCGGATGAGGAGATACTCGATTGCCCGGTACTCCTCATCGGTAAGGATAACCTTCCCATCAGGTGTCATGGGGATCTGGTGTTTGGTCTTGACCTTCTTCATCTTGTCTTTTGCAGAAAAATCCGTGTTCAGGAACGTGGTGATCTTCGATTTGAGATCCTGTTGCCCCGCAGAAGTCCCAATAAGGTTGCTGATATCAACTCCTTTTGGCCGGATGACAGCAACAGAGGAGAGCATCCTCTTGATAACTTCAGCCCGTTCCTTGTCGCTGATGGGGTCTTCTTCCAGACCGTCGATGATATCGATCAGTTTGGTCTCGATGACAGGAAGCATCATGTTGACACTGTGCAGGAACGAGGGTTCGATGGGGATGTAATAATTGCGTACATCATCCGGGTCCGGCAGGATATGGACAAAGGTGGTATCGTTGACCGGGTAGATGATGTTGGGGCTCTTCATGGACCGGAGATCTTTTTTGAGCTCGGAGAGGAAGAGCGGGATACCGTACGTGTTGACCGGAAAAACGTGAAGGTATTCGAGAAGGTGGGGACTTGCCTTGACGTACTCCTTGGCATTGGCCGGGAGCATCTTGTAGAGGGCGCTCGATTCGATGTCGGAATAAAAGTCGATGGTGGTATCCAGTACTTCAGGTTTGAACGGCAGGTTGACCGCCATCGAGGGAGAACCCATATCAGACCCTCGCAAAACTCATGGGGATGACTTTCATACCATAGCCCGGGTGGACTTCGAAACTGACCAGGTTTCCGGTAGTCTTCCGTGCTCCCCGGACCTTGTTCACTTCCATCACCATGACATATTTATCCCCGACCAGGGCTTTTTTCATGTTCAGGTGTGCATCAGAAATTGACCGTATCCGGACAAGCGTGTCTTCCTCGAACGCGTATGTATGAAGGGTGACAAGAATGGTCTTTCCATGATCGACAAGGGATTTGCAGTTGGTGAAGAATGTCAGGATAGAATCGGTCTCAGCATACTCCGTGAAGAGCGTCAATGAATCGATGACAATGACCTGGGATTTGCTTTTCTGGATATGAGCGATAAGCTGGGAGAGAAGACCCGCCATCTCCTCTTTCTTCCACTCAAACCCGACTACGTGCAGCGGGAAGACCTTGATGTAGCCCCAGGCAAAATATTCGGAGATGTCAAGGCTCATCGACTCCATCTGCTTGATGAAACTCTTGCTGGTACTCTCGGTAGTGAAAAGGTCTACCGAGAGCCCCTGCTTCATCGCCCCCCACATGATCTGCTGGGTGAGCACGCTTTTGCCGGTATCGTTCTCCCCTTCGATCAGGGTCAGGGATTCAAGGGGGAGGCCATCTGCGATCTTCTTGTCAAGCTCGCTGTTGCCGGTCGAGATGATCTGCCGGTCCTCGCCACCCATCAGATCGGAAATGTTTGCCATAGTACTCTCCACAGGATTTCAGGGAAATGTTGTCTGGGCATAAACCCCGTTATTTACTGATATCTGCACCCAGACAGGACTGGCCCCGGAAAACACGGCCATGATCCAGGCCTTTTCACCCGGATCTATCTGGTTTGGGTGCATATAGTCATCATCAATGTGCAGCAGGGACCAGGTTCCGGCTGCCCGGGTATCATCCTTGTCATAGATATATCGCTGGTATTCTGACAGACTATTATCGTAGGTATAGATATCAATATGGTTGAAATCAGAGATAATTTCATTGCCGGTATTTGTTACACTGAAGTTCAGGCCATTGCCCGTTATTGAGATCTCGCTTTTGTTCAGGCTCATTCCGGTATTAAGTCGGATTTCATGAATAATGGTGAGATCCTTTTGGGCATTGGCCACCGTCTCTCCTGCGGTGAGCGTTCCCCCGACAAGGATATAGGCAACCACCACGAGCATGAGAACCCCGATTGCCGCCCCGATAATTTCCGCTACTGCCATTTGGGCATCAGCTCACCGTGAATTCTGTGGAACGCCAGACCCCGTTGGGGAGGATGAACTGGAAATAGACAAGATTTCCGGTTGACGGAATGGTCGAGGTTGCTGCAACAATTTTTACGGTCTCTCCGGTATCCCAGTAACCGTTGCTGTTCAGGTCATACTGGCCTGCAGTAAAATCCGCGTACCAGTTTCCGTTGCCGGGACTGGCATCATTATACGTGAGCCGGTCGAAATTACCGACTGCTCCACAAAAGACATCGGACCGTTCAATCTCGGCAAAGGGGGGCCGGGATGTGCCAATGTTCTTCAGCCAGACCGTTGCCACCCCGGGATCTCCCACCGTCCCGCTGTTATAAACGGCAAAGGTGGTGATGATCTTGAAATCCGTACGGAGCCGTTCATCAGCTTCATGGGTGGACGAGGAGAAGGTTCCTGCCATGCTGTAAACAACCGGAAAGACCGCGTTGATGAGGACACCAGCTGCAAGCACTGCGGTAATCAAAAACATTGCAGTGGTGAAGGTATCTGCAGTCATGGATTAAATCCGGTCCGGCAGGTTCATCCACTCTTCGTCTTTCTCGTTGTTTCGTGAAGGAGTCTTCCGCTCGCTCCGGGAAAGGGTCGAGAGATCGATGCTCTCTTCAGGAGTCCTGTCCGCTGTCGCGGGTTCCTGCTGGCGCTGCTCCATCATGACCTCAATCATGTCCCGGTCAAGCGAAGTATCGTTTGGTGCCAGGATACGGTTGAGTGCATAGAGTTCGGCAACGAATTCATCCGGGCCGACTTCGTGCTCCTCACCAAGGTTGGCCGGCATGAGCCGCGAGATCTCCCGTATCTCATCAGTGGATTCTTTCGTGATGTAGCCCATTGCCCGGTAAGAATCGAGCATGATCTCAAGCCGGTCATGACCAAATTTCCTTACCGACTGGTTGGTCCATTTGAAGAGTTTGTACACTTTCTGGAGCCGGAGTTTTTCGCTTGCCTGCGCCTGGGGTTGAGGGACGGGTACACTTTTCTGGGGAATTGCCATCTGGGCTTTGAGCATGGTGAGCATCTGCTCGTCTAAAGTCCGCCTCTCTTCCTGGTGCTGGGTGGGGGGTTCAGGTTTTTTCTCTGCAACCTCTCTTTTCCCTTCCGTCTCGCTCCTGGCCTTTGTCGCATCCATCTGGGATTCCCGGGCATCAAGGGCAGCTTCCCGCGCTTCGAGAGCGGATTTCTTCGCATCGTCGATGTCGGCTTCAATATCGTGGGTTGCTCCGGGAGCTGCCGATGTACCGACAGATCCGGTTGTCGCGAGGGTAAACGGATTTTCCAGTTCATTCATCCGCTCCCGTATATCCATGAGGAGCCTTTTTATGGATGTCTTGATGAGGTCGACTTCGCGCTCCAGGTTCTGGAGTTTCACTTCCGGGTCATCCTCGGACGCGGCAGTGATGATGTGATCGACCTGCGACTGGTTAACCGCCATAACGTATCATTGGGTTATATTTCACTTTTAACTAATAAACATTAGTGTGCGGGAATACACACGTATCATGACAGGTTATCCTTTTTGTAAATTAAAAAACAGTGAAATGAACAGATATTGAAAAAATTAAGTCTTTAAACTGATTTGGCATAGCGCAAAAAAAATGGGAGAGATTAATAGACAATGTTTACTGCCTTGATTGCTGCCGGGGCAGTCCGGTGGATGTCCAGCGGTGAGCCTACGGCGGGCTTAACCTCAAGGTTGAACATATCGTTCTTGTAGATGCCACCGACCGGGCGTGCA
>JBFYKS010000010.1:0-3118 GCA_041305785.1 Methanoregula sp.
GTCATTATCGTCTATTATGATGCAAAGCATGAGCCAAACAAGAACTGGCCAAAGACCTGATACGGGTATCAGGGTCTGCAGCGCCCAGATGTGCAGTGCCTGGGAAGACAAAAAGAGATCCCTTGCCAAAGCAGAGGTCTTTATCCGGCATGCTGCTGCAAGCGGTGCCGACATCATCTGCTTTCCCGAGCAGTTTGCCACCGGCTGGGATCCGAGATCCCGCAAGAATATCGAGGATCTGGACGGGAGAATCGTTACCACTCTCAGGAATGCTGCACAGGATGTCGGGATCGGTATTATCGGTTCAGTCCGTGAGCGAACCCCCCTCACGCCGAAGAACACGGCAGTGGTTATCGCAAAAGACGGCTCGATTCTCTCATCCTATGCCAAGATCCACCTCTTCTCACCCGCCGGGGAGGACACGGCGTTCACGTCCGGCACAGACCTTGGGATCTTCACGCTTGGCACCATGAAATGCGGCATGGCAATCTGCTATGACCTCCGGTTCCCGGAGCTGTTCAGCGCCTATGCCGCCCATGGAGTCCAGGCGGTTTTTGTTCCGGCAGCCTGGCCAAAAAGCCGGATCCGGCACTGGGAGCTCTTCATTTCTGCCCGCGCTGCCGAGAACCTGATGTATGTTGTTGGCGTGAATATGACCGGGACAACGCCGGTTGACACGTATTGTGGTGCATCCATGACCGCAGATCCCAGCGGGACAATCATCAACCGGGCTGGAGAAGCAGAGCAACTCGTTTTTGCAGATCTTGACCCGGCTGTGGTGGATGCAGCCCGGTCAGCGTTTCCGGTGCTCCAGGACCGCAGGAACGCGCTCTACCGCGGGCTCTTACCGTAACCTTTGCCGGCACCTGCGATCTTCTCCTCGTGAACCGCACGCTAATATGTAAGTACACGACCAATAGTATGCCATGTACCATCTCGCATGCGTCAACTGTGGAGCCACCTACCCCGCTGACGAGATCATCTATAACTGCAAAAAGTGCGGCCACCTGCTCGCGGTAAAATACCCGCTCGATACCCTGTCCGTGAAGCGGGAGACCTGGAACAGCCGGCCGATCTCGCTCTGGCGTTATAAGGAACTTCTTCCCGTGACCATCCCCCCGGTCACCTTGCAGGAAGGCGGCACCCCGCTCTATCACCTTGAACGGCTCGGGAAAGAGATGGGACTCCCGCATCTCTATGCCAAGCACGAGGGCATGAACCCCTCCGGCTCGTTCAAGGACCGGGGCATGACCGTCGGGGTCTCGATGGCCATCCAGCTGGGAATGAAGAGCGTAGCCTGTGCCAGCACCGGCAATACCTCGGCAAGCCTTGCAGTCTATGCAGCAAAAGCAGGAATTCCCGCAATCGTTCTGCTGCCGGCCGGTAAAGTGGCCGTAGGCAAGGTTGCGCAGGCGCTGATGCACGGGGCAAAGGTCATCTCCATTCGCGGTAACTTCGACCGGGCCCTTGAGATGGTCCACGAACTCTGCCTCTCGCACGGGCTCTACCTTCTCAACTCCATCAACCCCTACCGGCTCGAGGGGCAGAAGACCATCGGGTTTGAAGCCCTTGACCAGCTCGGGGATGTCCCGGACCGATTCGTTCTCCCGGTAGGAAATGCCGGCAACATATCGGCAGTGCATAAAGGGTTCATGGAACTCAAAGAACTGGGATTCATCGACCGGCTCCCGATGATGACGGGCATCCAGGCAGCGGGATCGAGCCCGCTGGTCAGGGCGATCCGCGAGAACCTGCCGGAAGTGGTCCCGGAGCAGAACCCCGAGACCATTGCAACCGCAATCCGGATCGGCGCTCCCGTGAACGCGGAGAAAGCCCTGACCGCGATACGGAAGACTGGTGGCCTTGCCGAGTCCGTAACAGACGATGAAATCCTGCAGATGCAGCGGGACCTTGCCCGAAAGGAAGGCATCGGGGTGGAGCCGGCATCCGCCGCGTCCGTGGCGGGCATCCGCAAACTCGTTGATATGGGAGCAATCGACCGGAACGAGCGGATTGTCTGCGTTGTCACCGGTCATCTCCTCAAGGATCCGGACACGGTGATCAAACAATGCGAACCCCCAATCGAGATCAACGCGGACCTGCCCTCGCTGCTTGCTGCGCTGCACTTGTAATCCTGCTCTCGCTCGCCATCCCGGCGGGAGCCCTGTCAGCGGAGTACAACATCTACCCTAATGGCACGGCTTACCACGCCACCATCGGGATAACGGGTACCGAATGGTACACCTTTGCCGACATGGGATTCATGGGCGAAGATGTTCCACTCGCGGCCGGGGGTGTGGAACTCATACAGGAAGATGGCCTTCCGGCTGCATACACCTGGAACAGACCCTGGGGAGCGCCATCATCCATCGCGTTTGCCAAAGGTAATTATACGGTCTCGTTTGTCGCCCCGCTCGGAAACAACAACCTCAAAGCCATTTATAAGAAACCCTACAACGTGAGCGTTTCGATCCCGCAGAATTTCAGTGTCGCAAATCCGCTCCTGGCCGGTCTCAGCAATGGTGCACACGTGACTGTGCATCCTGACAATTCCACCACGGTATCCTGGAACGACACGTACATGTTCGACCTGCGGTTCTATTCACCGGGGCAGCAGGACATCCTCTTCATCTTCTTCCAGTTCATGGTAATCCTCATCTTTGTGCTGGTGGTTATCCCATACGTCATCTCGATGAGAAAGGACCAATAATACGGTGGAAAAACTGGAGAGTTATCCGTTCATCCTCACAATTCTCCGGTTACCGCTGCACATGGAGGCTCCTACACGGGATTAAAACAGGTAAAACCCCCATACCATCACCCATTTACCATTCTACCCCCATTCTGTGCGCAGAAATATTTTTACCATCAGATGACATACGTGATACCGAAAAGAGGAAAAAGATGCTTATCGAAAATGCAGTTGTCGGAATATTCCAGTTGCTTGTTGCAATCGTCTTTGCTGTCGTAGCACTGTATATAGGATTTGCGGTGCTTAGCAAGATCACCAAAGGTATTGATGAAGAGAAGGAACTCGCAAAAGGTAATGTAGCCGTCGGTATCATTGTTGCTGCCGTCTTTGTTGCAATCGCGATTGTGGTCGAATCCGGAGTCAAGG
>JBFYKS010000011.1:0-3243 GCA_041305785.1 Methanoregula sp.
GGAACGACCTGCAAAGACGTTAACCCCGCCGGCACGGGTGATGATGTCGTCCTGTATGGTCGTGTTGCCGCTGATGTAGAGAGGCTTGTAATAGACTACATGGGCAACGGTAGGACTGCCGGAATCCATAGCGGAGGTGGCTGCATCAATGCGCAGGGTGAGGGCTGTTGCAAGTTCTTCGGCCTGATGTTCTGTCCCGGTTATTTGCCCAACCAGCCGGATGTCCCGGATCACGTGATCGACATTCTTTGGGGCCACGACAATGACCGCCAGGCCGAGCTCCTCAAGCCGGCGAATGGTCTCCCGGGAGGTCTTGTCCGATGCAATGACAATATCCGGCCTGGCTGCTGCAACCTTCTCGATGCTGATCGCAGAATACCCGCCAATCCGGGTTATGTTCTCCACTTCAGGAGGATGATCGCAGACGTCCGTGACGCCGACAATCCGGTCGATCAGGCCGAGGGCTGCAAGGATCTCGGTGTTGGACGGAGACAGCGATACGATGCGCTCCGGCGTTGCATTCAGCGTAACAATTGTACCGGCATCGTCTGTGATGGTGGCTGCCGATACCGGCAGTGCACAACCGGCAAGCAACAGCAGAACGATCAGGATGGCGGTGCAGGAATCGTTTAGAACTATCGTAGTATTTTTCATGGATGTTCTCCGTTCAGGAATGAGGAAAGGTGGCCGATACTCGCATCGGCAGCGGCAAGTTCCCGGGTCTCGACAACAAGGGTCGCATCCCGGGGAAGGCGGGGGAGTACTGATGCGAAATCGATCGCCCCGCTGCCGCATGCGGCATGGTCGTCGGTTGTCCCGCAGTTGTCGTGGAGGTGGACGTGGCAGAACCCGCCGGCTGCAAGGAATTCGTCAAGGTTGCCGTTGAGCCGACCATGGCCGCAGTCAAGCGTCATGCCCAGTCCCCGCAAGGTGAGTTCACGAATGAATGCCGGTGTCCGGAAATGGCAGCACTCCCACGCCCCCATGTTCTCCACGCAGACCCGGACGCCATATTCCTCCTGAAGGTGTGCAAGATCGTCAAGCGACCGCAAAAGCGAGGCAAACGAACGTTCCTTCACCTGTTCGTACGAGAAATAACCCGGATGGACAACAAGGTGGCCTGCACCGATACGGTTGCAGGTGGCAAGCACATCGCCAAGCAGCGAGATTGCAGCGCACCGCATCCGTTCACTTACCGCAGCGATGTTGCACTCGCTGCACGGCGCATGGACAGAATAGGCAAGCGGGTACTCAAAACAGGGCGAGGGATCTGTAAGAAGATCATGCGGGCCGTCGGCCATGATCTCGACATGCGTGGTGCGCTCAGCAAGGATGCCGAGCGCTTCAGAAAGCGGGTGGTCGATGCAGCAGAAGGTCGAGATGGAGAGCGGTCGTTTTGTCATGGATCACGTTCCGTTGTTTGGGGCATCCGGAAACTCTTTTGCGAGAAACCTGAGTATTCCCTCATACGTTGAGGTGCAGGATACCCCGGCAGCGCACAGGTCACTGTACGCTTTTGCTGCGCTGCCCCGGGCAAAATCATACGAGGCAAAGTCCCGTCCCTCCGGCAGGTGGATGACGATCGTCTCCGGATCCCTGTCGGAGAGCAGCTCCAGGACCGGAAGGTTGCCTGCACCGACCGGGTGGGCGGAGAGGACAACGACATCTGCCTGTGCGAGCATACTTTTAAGCTTCTCCAGCGCATGGGCCGGGATCTGCGAAAACGGCAGGACCGGGACGCACGGGATCTCAAGGGCCGATGCTGTATGATAATCGGTATCGGTTGTGGCAAGGATGCCGGCCGAGAGCACGAGGCCTTCTCCGGCAAGGAACCGCAGGAGATCCGAACCGCTCCCCCCGCCCGAGATCACGAGCACCTTCGTGTGGCAGGGCAGGGCCATCTTCCCGTTCGCTGTCGTCACCGGCATCAGGTAGGGCGTGCCGGTGACCGGGTGTCGGCATACCACAACCCGGGCCCCATATACCTGCCGGATCCGCTCCGGTGTCAGGACTGACTGGGGCGGGCCGTCGGCAACCAGCTGCCCCTCCTTGATCATGATGAGCCGGTCGCAGGAGTGGGCGGCAAGGTTGAGGTCGTGGAAGACCCCGATGATGGTCCGGCCCGCGCCGGAGAGGTCCTTCATGAGCGAGACGACCTCCATCTGGTGGGCTAGGTCGAGGTGGGAGGTCGGCTCGTCCAGCAGGAGCACGATTGTATCCTGCGCAAGCGCACGGGCGATCAGAACCCGCTGCCACTCCCCGCCGCTCAGGGTCCGGATGGACCGGCCGGCAAGGTGGGCAACACCCGTATCCGCAAGCGCCTTGTGGCACCGGTCATAATCCTCCGGTGCGAGCGCGGCAAAGCGGCTCGTCCGGGCATACCGGGCCATCAGGACGACCTGCATCACGGTATAGGAGAACGGCCGGGCCTCGTCCTGTGGCACGAACCCGAGTGCCATGCCCAGTTCGGCCGGGGCATAGTCGCGGATGTCCCTGCCATCCAGTTCCAGGATCCCGCTCGAAGGGATGATGCGGCTGAACGCCCGCAGGAGCGTGGTCTTTCCCGAGCCGTTCGGCCCGATGATGCCGGTGAAGCTGCCCGGTGGAAACGCGCAGCTGACCCCCTGCACGATATCCTGCGCACCATAACCGGCGCCCAGGTTCTCGGCATTGATCCGGGCTTTTTTTGTCATGTCACGTTCCCCCGCTGCCAGATGAGCCAGATGAAGAACGGCGCGCCGATGAAAGCCGTTATGATCCCGACCGGGAGGTCTGATAAGAACGTGCGGGTGATGGTATCGGATATCACGAGGAGGATCCCCCCGGCAAGGATGCAGGCCGGGATGACCACGCGGTTGTCCGGGCCAAGGAGCATCCGGACAACATGGGGGGTGACGAGGCCGACAAATCCTATCGATCCCGCGATCGAGACCGCCCCCGCAACGAGCAGGGTGCTGCCCCCCAGCACTGCCCACCGGGCCCGGGCTGCATCGATCCCGAGGTGGGCTGCCGTCTCCTCGCCAAGCGAGAGGGCGTTTAAGTCCCGGCCCATCAGGAAGAGGAGCGAGCCGGCCATAATGAGGATGCCTGCAGAGAGCAGGGCATCGGCCGGTGACGCGTTCCAGAGCCCGCCCATGAGCCAGAAGAGGATCTGGTGGACGTTCTCACCCGAGATTGCGATCAGGAACGAGACGATGGCCGAGAAGAAGAACGAGACGGCGATGCCGGTCAGGAGGAGCGTCT
>JBFYKS010000012.1:0-2554 GCA_041305785.1 Methanoregula sp.
AATACCTGCATTGGTGCAGGATCGGACTTTATGAAACGTTTGGGAAAAAAGTATTGGAAAAATGACAGATTTTTTTAGGCTTTGACTTTTTTGATGCCCTTGAGGAGCTCGTCGCAGTGACCGGTGATGCGCTTGCAGGCCTTTTTTATGATGGGCAGGGGGTTCTTTTTGTGCTTGGTGGTGACGAGGAGTTCCGGGTCGGAGAACTGGAATTCTATCATATAGCGTGCAACATCAACATCGGGATCGCTTAGGATCTCCTCAACGAGGGCATTCATGAACGTGTGCCCCTCCCCCTGGATTATCAGGCGCACCTTGTCCTTTTCAAGCTCGAGTACTTTTACAATCATCCACCTATGTTTGGGCACCTGAAAACTATTAAGGTATGGGTGGGTGGGGGTTTATGCGAACTCGAATGTCTCGCCATCCATTCCGCAATGGGGCAGATCCCACGGCATGAGGTGACTCATGTGTACACAGCGGTACTCTTCCGGCTCCAGTTGTTGCGCAAGGGTACAGGCATCGTGATAGTTCATGTGTTTCTGGATGGTGATGTTGGATGGCACGATAGCATCCAGCAGGAGCAGGTCAAGATCCAGAAGAAGATCCAGGCTCTGTTGCGGGATGTTCCGGTTGGTGTCCGAAGTGAAGCCGACACGTGCGTTTTTTGTCTCAAAGAGCATGCCGCAGGTGAATGCAGGGGGGTGCGTGACCACAAACGGCGTCACGGTAACCCCGGAAATCTCCACCGACGAGTACGGGTCAACGGCATTTTTCTCAAAGGAGAGGAACCCGAAGAGCTCCGAGCAATACTCAAGGACCGGCGGGGCAGCATAGACCGGCGGGATCTTCTGGACCCGGTAAAACTCGCCAAAACCGATGAAATGATCGTAATGGCCGTGAGTCCAGATCACAGAATCGATGTGCGGCGAGCCCGTCCGGAGCAGCTGCTGGCGGAGGTCGGGTGAGGAATCGACCAGAATATGCTGCCCCTCGTTCTCGATGAGAAGGGATGTCCGAAGACGGGTTAAGCCCGTCTTCTTGGCATGGCTGCACTGGGCACAGTCGCAGTTGATTTTGGGAGTCCCTATCGCATCGCCGGTGCCAAGCAGCGTGATCTTCATATTATATCCAGTTCTGGTGCCGGATCGCTTCCCGGTTCCTGACCATGGCGATGCCCTTTATGATATCTGCCGGCTCAATATTCTGCCGCCTGTCCATAAGCGCGGAGAGGATCGCCTCCTTGATCATCATGCGGAGATCTGCTCCTGAGAATCCGTCGGTCTGTTTTGCGAGTGCTTCATAGTCGATTGCGCAGTGGAGGGTGGATGTGACCGTTTTTAAGATATTCCTGCGCATCTCCTCGTCCGGGAGTGCGAACTCCACGACCTCATCGAACCGCCGCCATGCCGCTTCATCCAGGAGCTGCGGGTGATTGGTTGCCCCGATGAGCAGGACGCCGTTCCTGACGAGATTTATCTTGTCGATGTTTTTTAAGAGCGAGTTGACCGCGCGTTTCATGGCACCGTGATCATCGGCAGTCCGGCTCTTTGCAACGAAATCGAATTCATCGATAAACAGGATTGCCGGGGAAAGTTTCTTGGCAAGTTCGAAGATACGGTCGATATTCTTGGAGGTCTCCCCGAGATATTGCGACGTGATCATCGACAGGCGCACTTCCAGGATGGGCATGTGCATGGTCCGGGAAAGTGCAAGGGCAAGGGAGGTCTTTCCCGTCCCGGGTGGCCCGACAAAGAGGAGTTTTCCGATCTCATAAATCCGGTGGCGGTGCAGGAAATCCCGGTGAATGATGGAGTGCTGGATCTTCTCAACGACAGCGAGCTGTTCGGTGGTGCATACAAGATCCCCGATATGCTGTTCGATCTCTTCAGGGGCATTGATGATGACAAGATCAAGTGCTCCCCGAAGTTTCTCATCTTCGCCAATGAGCTTGGAGAGCCGGGTATCGAGATGGGCCTTGGTGTCTTCACACGGGGGATTGGCAGCACGGATCTTCTGATAATCATACCCATTGGAATCGATGTTTGCAAAGTGAAAGGCGAGTGCCGGGTTCTTCCCGATACAGGGTTTGCCGCCTTGCTTCAGGAACCACTGGGCTGCCGGATCGAGCGCGGTGATCCTGAGTCGCTGGCCGAACTCCTCGTAGGACACGAACGGGTTCTCTTTGAGTTTCTGGTGCGCATCCGCAATCGATAAGGATCGCTTGATCAGGCCGTCGCTGACATACACCGGGCGTTTCACTTCCGCACCACAGGTGGCCCCGAAGATCTCGCGGCAGGAAGGCGTGAGGTCATTGATATCGAGCGTCGGATTCTGGTTGAATATTTCGGCGGTCAGAACGATCTCCATTATACGCAGGACTTCTGAATCTTCGGACATGGCTGTAACCCTAATTATTCTATTCAAGACTGAATAAGACTATCTCACCTGCGTAGTGACCACGCAGCCGTCTTCAGTTACAATGATCGTATGTTCGTGCTGGGAGACAAGAGACCCGGGAATATCTGCAAGGACCGGGTAGGCATGGAGCACA
>JBFYKS010000013.1:0-3024 GCA_041305785.1 Methanoregula sp.
CGCGGGGGTGCCGAACGGGTCGAGATCCACGGCATCAAACGACTGTTCGGAGAGGAGGGCATTGGCATCCCGCTCGACCACGCTAATCTCTAATCCGGAACGTTTCGTGTTCTTCCGGATAAGAGTAATAGCAGACGGTTCCCGGTCACTGATCGTGACGGGGATGCCGCACTCCGTTGCAACCCGGAGGCCCCGGATACCGGTAGCGCCCATGGCATCCAGGTAATCTGATGGCTGGAGTATCGAGAGGAGGAGAATAGTAATGTCCCGGTTCAGTTCCATCCGGCGGTTGAAGAAGATCGGGGCGGAGCCCGGCGGGAACTGGGTGGTATCATCCTGCACCGGTATCAGGACGGTGGTTTTCCCCTCCGTTATCTCAATGAGCTCCATGTCTCACATCTGTTGCAGCGCGCAAAACTTATACATATTCCCCTGCAATGGATATGAGCAGGGCGAGTGGCTTAGCCCGGACATAGCGTCAGCCTCCTAAGCTGAACGCCGGGGGTTCAAATCCCCCCTCGCCCGTTCTTTTTCTCTGCATTTTATGTATCTGGAACGGCAAGGATTAGGTAATGACTCTCGCAGGGCTGTTTCGGATCACCCGCCCGGCAAACGCTGCCGCTGCCGGCCTTGCCGCAATTGTCGCGTACCTTATCGCAACCGGGACACTGGTTCCCGCGGTCGTGCTCCTCTTTTTCGTGGTTCTCCTCATCACGGCTGCGGGAAACGTCATCAACGATTATTACGATATCGGGATTGACCGGGTGAACCGGCCGGACCGGCCGATCCCCTCAGGTGAGGTGACCCCGCGAGCAGCCCGGGCCTATGCCGTGACGCTCTTCCTTGCCGGCATCCTGGTCTGTCTCCCGACAAACGCGATCTGTATCGCCATTGCGTGTGTAAATTCCCTCATCCTCATCGCGTATGCAGCGCGGCTGAAACGGCTGCCTCTTGTCGGCAACCTTGCCGTTTCCTACCTTGCCGCAAGCATGTTTCTCTTCGGAGGGGCACTGGTCGGGCCGGCGGGCATCATCCATGTCCTGCCGTTTGCGGTCATGACGTTCTTTGCCATGCTCGCCCGCGAACTGGTCAAGGATGCAGAGGATATTGAGGGCGACCGTGCAAGCGGGGCAGTCACGGTTCCCATCCGATACGGGATCCGGACAACGGCAACCCTTGCCCTTGTTTTTGCCGTTCTTGGAGCATTTGCAAGCCTCGTCCCCGTTGCCTGGTGGGGAGCCTGGTACCTGGCCGGCATCCTGGTAGTGGATACCCTGCTGATTGCAGCCTGCCTCAAAGCCATACGGTGCCAGACGGCAGAGGCGGTGAAGTCCTCGAACGCATCAACGCTTCTCAAGCTGGGGATGTTTACGTCGCTTATCATTTTCACCCTCTCGGCACTCCTCCTCTGACCAACGGCCTGACGTGTGGCGAGCAACAAGTTTATCCCTGATCGTACATCAGGTACCCTGAGAGACCAATGCCGACTGTTATCCGGAAAGGTTCTACGTATTTTGCCAAAGAGGGATCCTATTTTGAAGGGAATGTGCGGATCGATGGCGATTTTGTGGTACCAGCCCGTACCCATTTCTGGGGAAAACTCCACGTGACCGGGGATCTGGAACTCGGCCCCCGCTCAAGCGTGACCCTGGATGTCAGCTGCAATAATGCGATCATCGGGGGACAGTGTAGGATCAAGGGGCCGATCGCGGCCCGGGGCGACGTGACAATCCTCGACCATGCCGCTGTCCACTCCGTGCAGGCAGGCGGAAAAGTTATCCTCCGGACCGGCGTGAGTGTCGGTGACCTGACCTGTGTGGACACCAAAACGGTTCACGGCCGGATCCGGAGCGGGACCCTAGTTGGTAAGACCATGAAGGTCATCGGGAATTGATTCTGCGGGAATCCCCAGCGTTGCCACTTCGTAGACATCCGGCCAGTTGACGAGCGTCTCCACGCAGCCCTCTTTTAAGGTGACAACCCCCATCACGACAAGACCCATCTTGTCGGCCATGTCGATTCCTTCTTTGACTTCCGAGAGGCAGCCGATACCAAGGATAGCCCGCGGGTGGTATTTCCTGACCATCCGTTTGATGAACGATGAACCGGGGACGATGAAGACCTTGTATCCCATCCGTTCCAGCAGAACCCGGGCAGCACCCACCTCGCACTGGCCGCAGTTCCGGCATTTGAGTCCTTCGGGGGTGAGGTGGGCCGGGCACTGGGATGACCGGAGGCATTGCGGCAGAAAGATCGCCCGTTCTTCGACCGGAATCCGCGCGAACTCTGCAGCATTCATGGTATTCTGGAGTTTGATGAGAAATGTCAGCATCTCACGGTCTTCGATACCGAGGAAACGGAACATTGCTTTCATCAGTCCTTCGAGAAAGACAAGACCGGACTTGATGAGCAGCGGGAAATAGAGTCGTTTCTTTTTGATGGAGTAGAGGGAGATGATGGCAAGGATAAAGGAGATGACCACGGCTCCCACGATAATGAGTACCGTAAGTTCCCCGATGAGATACATCAGGTGGTTCCAGGTGAGAAAATCCAGATCCATACTTCTCTCGCTTGTGGGGTGCGGAATTATTTAGTCTTTCCCGAAATTACCGAATTCATGGCAAAGGGTGGCCGGACGATGCCGTTTTCCGTGATGATTGCCGTTACGAGATCCATGGGCGTTGCATCGAAAGCAGGGTTCTTCACTCCGGCTCCCTGGGGGACAAACGTCCGGTTGCCCATCGTGGTCACCTCATCACGGCCCCGCTCTTCGATGATGACATCGGATTCCCGCCCCACCGGATCGAATGTCGAGATCGGGGCGGCGACATAGAACGGGATGTTATGGTGACGGGCGCAGATCGCGTGCATGTATGTCCCGATCTTGTTGAAGACCGCATCCTCCGTGATCCTGTCAGCCCCGACAACTACGGCGTCGATGCTACCCGTGCGCATGAAATGGGCTGCCATGGAGTCCGTAATCACCGTCACCGGAACAGAATCCCGGGAGAGTTCCCAGGCGGT
>JBFYKS010000014.1:0-3650 GCA_041305785.1 Methanoregula sp.
GTCCCGGACGAGCTCGCCATCGCGTTCCACGGAACCCGGGTAAAGACCATGCCCGCTTTCTTCGACCACGTCCACCTGACAATCACGCTCAAAGCCGGTGCGGACGATGCGCTGGTGAACACCATCGTTGACCAGACGATCACGCGCCTCTGTCCCATCTCCGCGATGTTTGTCGAGTGCGGGGAAGTGACCGCTGAGTGCCGGATCGTCCGGTAGAAGTGCGGTGAATCTGGCGCGGAGATCCGGGGTGGGGAAACCTTCGGCCAAGGTACCGGTTCACGGGGCCTTTTGGGGTGGTGTGCCGGGCAGGATCCCAGAATCCGCATCCGGCAGGGACTTGTACCCCACGAACCCAGTGAGATTCTCCATCACGATCCGGCCGATCCTCAGGGGCAGGGCCGGCATCAGGCCGGTCCCTGCCAGCAGCAGACGACAGGTGGCCGGGTGATGCGATTGCCCGCCCCCGTTTTTCCCCTCGTGTTCAGGAGATCCTGAACTCGCAGGTTTCCCTGCGGGTGCAGTTCCGGCACACCGCAAGGACGATCTCGCAGCGGGCACAGTCCGGCTTCTTCTCAAGTTCGCACCGGTCGCAGTCCGGTTCGGGCAGGTCATCGAACGGATCGTCGCCACCATCCCCAGTCCCGTGATCTGCCCCCCGCTTCTTGAACTCGTCAACACACGCGGAGCAGATGACATCGAGGCAGGCCTGGCACTCCTCCCGCAGCGGGTCGCAGCCCCAGTCCAGGTACGTCATAATGGTATCCGGTCATTGGTGCCGGGCAGGAAAAAACCCATCCCCGTTTCATCCCCCGGCAGGGGTGCCGGGCAGACTACCGAACCGGAAAGGGAAAAACGGCGAGAATTTTTTTTTTGGGAAAAAAGGATGATCTCATCCTTCAATAACCATCTTCTCCAGGTCGAGGGGCATGATGTACTTGCCGTCCCGGAATGCCCGCATGTTCCCGCCGGATATCTCGTCAATGAGAGCGATCCTGTCATCGATCTTCCCGAACTCGAACTTGATATCGTACAGATCAATATTCTTCTTTTTGAGTTCGTCCTTAATGATGGTGGCAATCTGCTGGGTTAAGGATTTCACCAGCTCGTATTCATGGGGGGTCATGATGCCAAGGATGGCAAGGGCATCCTTGGTTACCGGCGGATCTTCCCTTGCATCGTCCTTGAAAGTGGTCTCCACAAACGCCGGGAGTTCTGCAGCTTCCTGCACATAATCCCCGTACCGGCGGTAGAAACTCCCGACTGCCCGGAACCGGCAGATCACTTCGAGGCCCCTGCCGAACATTTTGGCCGGCTTCACGGTCATGGAAATGTCTTCGATATCGGCATCAACATAATGCGTCGGGATCCCCTTTGCATTCAGGATCTCAAAGAAATGTTTCGTCAGGAGAAGACAGGCCCGGCCGGCACCATCCATTTTCAGGCCAACTGTGTTCATCCCGGGATCAAAGACCCCGTCAGCCCCGGTACAGTCGTCCTTGAATTTCAGCAGGTAGTTGCCGTCATCAAGTGCATAGACGTTCTTGGTCTTACCGGTATAGACCAGTTTCATGGATTGCGATGTTGTCATTTGTCCCCCCCGATACCCGGGTCTCTTACAATGGTTTGGCTCCTGCTGGTATATCAAAGGTGCATCATGGGAAGACCTGTCTTTTGGAGCACCCGTTCTTTGATCCTGCCAGCAAAAAATTGTGGAGAAGAGCGTAAAAGGTGCAGGATGCGTCCCGGCGCACCAGCCGGTTATGGCGTGGATTTACCGGGTCCTCACCGTACAGAAAAAACCACAGGGTGCAATTTTGGACCACGAGAGAATAAATTACAATCCGGGGCCCTGCTCTGGCCGCACAGGAAAAAACTGTAATCAGCGATCTTTCTTCATCTTCTTCAACGCCTTCTCCCGCGTCTCGTAGATGGTGAAGATTTTGTTAAAACCCGATATCTCAAAGATGTACATCACCTGCCGGCAGAGGGATGAGAGGCCAACGATACCACCACTTTCTGTTATGGCCCGGAGAGAACTCAGCAGTACCCGCATCCCGGCACTGGAGATATAATCGGTTCCGGAAAAATCAAAGAGGACCCGTTCCGGCTTTTTTATAATGATTGGTCTGAGTTCATTTTCCACAAGGGGAACCGCGTCGATGTCAAAACGTTTCGGGATGCTGATGATTATCGTTCCATCTTCTGTTGTTGTTACAAGAACCATAGGTCTTTCCTGTCAGCCGATAGGAAAGGATGCATTTCGAGAAGGAAAAAAGGTTGTGATCCCGATCAAAGGGCGATGATGCCCGGCCCGGCACCGGCGTGGAATGGATGCTTGAGAGAGAACGGGGGTTCACTGACCCTCGCGGGCAGGCGGCATCCACAATCTGGAAAATCACCGGTTGTCTGACCCGCGTGAACGGGAAATCGGTCCGTCTGCATCTCACCGGACACTACGATTCGGTTGAACCTGTCCGGCGCGAGAATCTTCCATGCCAAAAAACCAATGCACTTTAATTATTGCGTGTGACATATATTTCAACAATAGGGCTCGCAAAGCCGGGAAACGCTGATCCCCCCGGTGTCCGGGCCCGGCCTGAAAGGAGAATTTTGAAATGAACGATACGGGCGACGAACCGTTCCGGGACGAACTCTTCGACGAGCTTGAAAAGGCCGGCACGACTCCGTCCATGACGATCGTTGGGACAATCGACAAGGCACTCATCCTTCTTATTATCGTGCTGGTCGTTGCCGCACTGACCTGGACGTATATCCCTGATTTTATCCCTGTCATGCTTGGCGCTGTTGTCGGTGTGTTTGTGGTTGGCTTTGTCACGTCATTCCGTACCTCTCTCTCCCCGTACACGGCACCGCTTTTTGCGGTTCTCGAAGGAGTATTTCTCGGGGGGTTCTCACGATGGATGGAGACCCTCTATCCCGGGATCGTTCCTGAGGCAATCGCCCTCACGTTCTGTGTCTTCTTCCTTCTCCTCCTTGCTTTCAGGGCACGGCTCATCTGCGCCACCGAAAGGCTCCGCTCCGTGATTCTCGGGTCAATGGGTGCGATCATCCTCTTCTATCTTGGCGGGATGGTTTTGGCAGCTCTTGGGATATCCTTTGGGCTCACCGGTTTGTGGGGCTGGATTGGGGTTATTCCGCTGCCTGCATACCGGCCCGGATCTGATCAATGTATTTCTGCAGTTGGGATGAATAGACCTCCATCTGCATCGGTGTGCCCCCGGGCTTTACACAGGAACATGCCGGGACCCCGATCTGCCGTATCTCCTCGATGCGATAGTCTCCGGATTCAAAGATCTCATCAACGGTCGACCAGGTCTTTGAGCACCAGGTAAGAAGCTCGTAATACCCTCCATCGCAGCCGCGTTTTCCCAGTTCGGTGATGGCATCGAGCCGCTCCTCAAGCTTCCGTATGGCCTCGGGCGGGGAAATTTTTGTTCTGGTCATGGTAATCATGAAGAGATTACTTTTCTGATGAGTAAAAGGTTTTTTTATGCATTCGTCCCGATACGGTCGCTGGATCGTAAAGCCCAAGAGGTGCCGGAAACCAGTATACGCAGATGACCCGCTACCTCATCGACATCCGGATGATGGGCCCCGTTGAGCGGGAGGTGCGGGCTCTGGGAGATCGG
>JBFYKS010000015.1:0-9699 GCA_041305785.1 Methanoregula sp.
AGCGACTCGTCATGGCAGGGATAGAACGGGCAGTAACAGTAATCGCAGGACTGCCCTTTGAAATGACAGGGATAATACGGGCAGTTCTCCGGTATCCACTCCACCCAGTGCTCCCCCTTGAACCGGCTGAAGATGAAGAAAGCGGGCCGGCAGGATTGCACGTCGTTGTCATGGCGCCGTACCGCTTCCGGGATCCCGTGAAGCACAGCCTCCCGAATCCTCTGCCCGATCTCCGTATCGCGACCGGACGAACGGTGGCATGCGTTATCCATTCCCTCGCAGGCTGCAATGATTGCATCTGCCGGTGTACCGGTCACCGGGAGGTCCATTCCCTGCAGCGCCTCGGCCTTTGCATCGGATGCGACCGTGATCGCTTCGAGCAGCGCGGCATCCTCCATTCCCTGCGTACTGACGATGATGATATTGATGCTCCCACCCTCATTTGGGTGCTCGCGACGGATGCCGGCCGAGATGAAGACCGTGACAAAATCATACTGGTGCACGCAGGTCTGCCCGGTGGGTACTGTGGTGGTGAGGCCAACGTAATTCCGCTCAAGGCCGTTTTTAGCAATAACGAAATCGAGTGCTTTCTCCGGATCTGCGGAATCCTCCCCGCCCGGGAAGGTGTGATTCAGGAGTGTTGTGACACAACGTACGCCCTTAGAGATGCCGGTACTGGCAGCGCGGAACGACCCGCGGATGAAAAGAGTATTGTTGCTGGTATAATATCTCATGCAACCGAGTAGCGCATCCGGTCCTTGAGTTCCTGCTGTTTGCCGGCGTTCCAGCCGGAAACATCCTGCAGGTAACCGGTTACGCGGCTGACCTGGACCACATCATGGGAGCCGCACTCGGGGCAGACTGCCTGACCGCAGAGCGGGCAGTACTCGATACCGGAGATGATCTCGTGGGTACAGTGACAGTGGTCGAGCGGGCACATGACAATAAGGTGAGTCTCGCCGCAGTTCGGGCAGGGGTTCTGCTCAACGATATGGTGGCAGGTGTGGCACTTGTATTTTCGTTCGTTCACCGGGATATCATCCAGCGATTTATATTTTTCCGCCGTTTTCTTTTGTTCTGCCGTCCAATCCATACTATAACATCGCACAAGTCCTTAATAAATATTTAGAACCTGCTGGTTCGATGAACTGCGATTTCACCCACTATTAATCGCGCATATGCAGATTCGGCTGCAAATCGCCCGTCATTTATATACAACTATACAATCAGGGGCATTTTCATGCCCGGTTACCCCAACCGGGCGAAAATTCGCCACTTAAAAAATAAGCAAAATTCTGGTCCGGTTTTTGAATTGCATCAATATCCCGGGTTTGATGCATTGGAATGCGAAAAAATTACCGGCCGGATCGTACGTGCGCAAACGATGCCGCGGCAGCGGCCGGATCGTCCGATTCATAGATCGCGCGTCCGACAATGATCCCATCAACGATTTTGGCAATGGCTGCCGCATCGCCACCCTGCGCCCCGACACCCGGGGAGAGGATCTTCCGCTGTCCGACAATCTTCCGGAGTTCCGCCGCCCGCTCCGGCCGGGTAGCGGGTGCGATGATCCCGTCCGCCCCGCACTCCATTGCCAGTACGGCGATCTTCTCTGCCGTCCCGCCATGGAAAAATGCCGTGGCGCCCGGGTGACTCATCTCGGCGACCACGAAGCACGCACCGCCATAATCTTCGGCAACCCCAACGCAGGCCTCCACCGAATCCCTGCCGGGAAACCCGTGGCAGATGATCGAGGCAAACCCCGCATCGAAGACCTGCTCTGCGATCAGCCGGTTGGTGTTGGGGATATCCGCGACCTTGAAATCCGCGATGAGGGGGAGATCGAACTCCTCGAACTCCGCGGCAAACGCAAGCCCGCAGGAGAGGATGAGGGGGTAGCCGAGCTTGATGGCGTCGAGATGCGGGGCGCATGCCTTTGCGATCTTCAGCGCCTGCTTCTTCTCTGTTACATCCAGCGCAAGGATCAGATCAGCCATGGTGCAGCCGCTCCGTTACTGCCGCGGTCAGCATTGGCAGGGTGATCGTTGCATCGCCATACACGGTAACCGCCTGAGCGTCCTCCGTGATCTTCCCCCATGACCGGGCCTCGTCCAGCGTTGCTCCCGAGAGTCCGCCGAGGTCAGGGCGGTCGCCCGTGAGCTGGATGGCGTAGGTGAACCCGTTCGGGGTCATGAGCATGCTCTGGAGGATGAAGTTCTTGGGAACGCCGCCGCCAACCAGCATGGCGCCGGCCTTCTTTGCCGTGAAGCACCGGTCCATCAGCGCCGGCATGTCGGCAAAGGCATCGACTGTTACCTTGTTTGTCTGGGAGAAGAGCCAGTACTGGAGCCCGATCATCGAGTCCTGCACCGCGGGGTTGTATACCGGGACCTTGTGGCGCGCTGCGGTGTGGAGGATGCCCGACTTTGCGTGCTTCCCGATATGCTCAAGAAGTGCGGAGATGGAGATCGTGGAACCCGGTTCGAGTTCGCCAAAGACCTTCTGCATGAACTCCTCGAAGTGCTCGAAGGCATCGTTGGGGAGATAGACATCGTAGATCCGGTTGATCTCATCATGCCGGAGCTCGATATCATTGCAGAACGCGGTGCCGTGAAAATGATGGCAGCCTATGGCCTCGATGATGTCGTGGGTCATGTTGGCGCCGGTCGAGACGAGGATATCAATGTGGCCGTCTTTGATCAGATCCGAGACGATCCCGCCCATCCCCGCCGGCACCATGGCCCCGGCAAGCCCGAAGAACTTCGTGGTCTCTTTGTCAGAGAGCATCTGCTCCCAGATATCCGCGGCGCGGGCAAGCGATCCCCCGTTGTAGGCGCCGGCCTGCCCCATCGCGACGACCAGTTCGTTCACCGTCATCTTCGGTTTGACGTGGAGCTGGTTTACCGGAATCTCGCATGGCTGTGTCATCTCTCTCCCCTCTTTTGTTGCAGGAGTATTGGCGTTCCAGAGTGATAACAGTGTTTGGCGGATCCTGAAAATGCCTGATCCGGTCCCGTGAAGGGGCCCCATTGTCCCGCAATCCGGCAATACACCGGACCAAAATCCCCAGATCCCGATCACGGATGTCCATCAATCAGGAAATTATTTACCCTTTCAGGATTGTCATTCCTCTATGCAGGAAGTCCGGTTTACGATCAGGAAACGGGCATTCCCGAGTGAAGGCCGGGTCCGGCTCAATGTCGCCCACCTGCCCGGGCTCGGGATCCATGACGGCGATCATGTGGATCTCGTCAATGAAACTACGCAGAAGGTTATCACGACCACGGTCATCGCAGACACGATGGTCCCGGAAGGGCAGATCCGGGTGAGTGCCGAGGATCTTGAAGTCCTCGGTCTCCTTGACGGGGGGGAGATCCTGGTCAGGAAGACCCCGCCTCTTGACGAAAAACTCAAAAAGGCAGCTGCCGATGCCGGAAAGACGATCTCAAAGGGTGTTGAGAGCCTTGATGGTGCGGTGAGAAAGACTGCCGGTGACGTGAAGACCGGCGCAGAGAAGACCGCCGATTCACTCAGGACCGAGGCAAAGAAGGCATCGGATACCATCGGAAAAGCAGCGTCGAGCACCGCAGATACCGTGAAGAAGACGGTGAAGAAGGCGACCGGGCCAAAAGACGACCTCTGAATGGTCGGGCGGTCCCGGTAACAGGTTGAAAAAAAAGCGAGGAATCAATGGCAACAGAAGCAGTAATCAGTGACGGCGTCCTTACGGGAATCCTGATCCTTCTCGGCATGGTGATCGTCTATTTTGTCATCCGCGAGATACGGATCATGAAGACCGCCAACCGCTCTCTCGAGCTGGAACTGGAACGCGACAAGCTCAAACTTCTCCAGCAGCACGAGGCGCAAAAGGGGCTCCCGTTCACCCGGCTCTCCGTGGAGCAGACCGCCGCGATCCGGCAGGTGGAAGACGAGAATGAAACCCTTGAGACCCGGGTCTATGCCAAGGAGAAACTCCTTGAGACCCGCATGACCCGGCTCGAACACCTGGTAAAGGAACGAAAGCTGGACAACCTCCTTGCAAACGAAGAGGTCCAGGAACGGAAGGTGAAGTAGATTATGTACCCGGCAATCAGCCAGAATCCCGAAGAGAACGTTACCGGAGGGTCGTTCTGGGACTCGTTCTCCCGGATCCAGGGGACCATCGAATCCCGCGTCCCGACCTTTGACCGGTCGCTCGACCGCTACTTCGACGAGCACTTTGCGGCCATCATCGAGGAGTGGGATCTCGTGACCGAGACCGATCTGGTCCGGCTCGAAATCCGGCTCGATCACCTGACCGACGAGATCAGTGACCTGTACGCGAAGAAGACTGCCACGGAGTCCCGGGCAAGAGCCCTGGAGGCGCTCATCACCTCGCTGGAGGAGAGATCATGATCAACATGAACTCGTACCTGAACGCGTACGTGGATCGCCGGATGCAGGCCGTGGTTGACGAATGGGACCTCTCCACCCGCGCGGATCTCGCCGATCTGGTGGACCGGCTGGACGCGCTGGAACAGGAGGTTCCAAAACGTGCGGCGTTCGAGAAGTCGGCCGCTGACCGGCTGACCGGGCTCGAAGCCCGGGCAAAGAAGCTCAAGAGGAGGGTTTGAGATGGAACTGCTGGAATTCATCATCCTTGCGCTCGTCCTCCTTGTCACCCTGTTCCTCGTCTATTACTTCTTCCGTGGCCAGAAAGGCAATATCTCTCTCACTCGCCCGGTGGAGAGCCGGGTGGATGAGTACCTTGACCGCCGGTTCCAGAGCCTGGTGGAGGAGTGGCAGCTCGTCACAAGGCCCCGGCTCAGCAGTTTCAAGGAGCAGCGGTACCGCCGGGTCGAGCAGGACGAAGCCCGTGTTGCCGAACTGAAGAACTACGAGCTGGCAATGCAGGACACGCTCGACTCGCTGGAGGCACGCCTTGACGCTCTGGAAACAGAACTGGCTCAGAAAGGAAGCGCCAAAAAGTAAGGATGTTCCGGACCATCTGCGCGAGCTGAGATCAGAGATTGCGGTCATCCGCAAACAGGCGGAACCGCCGGTCAAGGATCCCGGCACCTTCTCGCAGTACATCTGCGATCTCTGCTCTACGCCGCACCCGATCTCCGGGCTCCGCCAGTGCGTGCTCTGCGGGCGCTGGGCATGCGAGTCCTGCTGGAAGGACGAGTTCTATACCTGCAAGTCCTGTGCCGGTCTTATCAGGATCCACCAGATGAAAGGGAAATAGATTCCGCCCCCGGCAAAAAACCCGTTCCTTCTTTTTTTTGTCAACGGTGAATAAATGAATCGCTCGTCCTCCTGTATCCCATGAGGGCAACCCGTTCAGGATTGACTCATGGTGTGGGGCAGTTCTGGCGATACATATGGCCGGCAACAGAGTTATTGGTGCGGTGAGCGAGTATTGTAATCGATGGCTGGTCAGTGGGTAAATGATGTGCAGGGTGACCGGAAGATGATGGTTACCGGTTCGCAGGCACTCCTCCATGACCTTGTGCGCTGGCAGGAGAGCCTTGCAAGGAGCATTGCACGGAACAATCTCGAGCTCAAAAGCGACCAGATCTCTTCAGCGGTCAACCGGGTCCTCTTCCCCCTCCTCCTCCTCCGTATTGCAGAAGACCGGCACCTCCTGCCGGAAAAAATATCTGACACCCTGCGTCTTCATCAAACCGTCCCGCAGATCCTTTCCGTTCTGAGCCCCTACGCAGAAGCCCTGTATGCCGGTGAACCCAAACCCGCCCCTTCCTCCCAGGATCCCGGTATCAATCTCTCGGTTGAAGAGCCGGTGATGAAGGGCGTCCTTGCAGCACTCTTTTTTCAGGAACGGCGCTACGACTGCGGGAAGATGACCCTGCCCGGGATCTCCCTGGTCCTGTCGCAGTACCTTGCCCGGACAATCCGCCGGTCAGCCGCACACCAGGCATGTGTGGTGGACACACACGACACGGTTCTATCGGGGGGGACGGTGCCTCCCCCGCTCCCCCTGATCGACTATATGGTCAGCCAGGCAGTGGGTTCTGCTAAAAAGAACCGTTCGCCCCGCGAGGTAATCCCGCTCCGGCTCTTCGATCCTGCCTGCGGTGCAGGGACGGTTGTCCTGTCGGCATACCATCAGCTCCAAAAAGATGGCAAAGGCAGATCGCTGACTTTTGATGAGCGCCGGGAAATCCTGGTCCATTCAGTCCATGCTCTCGATCTCAACCGTCACGCAGTTGCGGCAACGCGGATGCTTTTGTTTTTTGCCCTCTGCGATGGTCCGGACCCTGGGACGGGTGAGATGGACTTTCCCGGTACGGCCGTTGCCGTGCTCCGCGATCTCCGCCACACCATCCTCTGCGGGAACGCGCTGGTCGGGCCGGCGATTGTTGAGGATGAGTCGTGGATGTTCTGTCCGGCCCGTGACCGGCACAAACTGAACCCGTTCTCGTTTAAGGACCGGTTCCCGGAGATTGCGGCATCGGGGGGGTTCGATGCGGTTGTCTGCAACCCCCCGGAGGGACCTCTCGAAGAGCGTGAATGGATTCAGCAGTATTTTCAGCAGCGGTATGCGGTGTATCACAAAAAGGCCGACCGGTCCGCGTATTTCCTTGAAAAGTCCCTCTCGCTCGTCGGTAACCAGGGAACCGTTGCGATGCTCATGAACGGGCGCTGGCTCCGGGGATCGGCCGGCTCCCCCCTTCGCGAGGTGCTGGGTGCCCGGCAGATTGAGGAGATCGTCGATCTATCTGCGGTTCCCGCGGGAAACTGTGGGGCAGGGCTCTGCCTCATCCGCGTCAACGCGTCCCCTCCCACCCGGCCAATGCAGGTCGTTCCTGCAGGCGATGAATTCCATGAAGATCCCAAAAAATTTTTTACCGCCCACCGGTTTCCGGTCGATCAGCACCTGCTGGACTCGGGTGGTTGGGCATTCCGCGACACCCGGCCTGACGAGATCCTCCGTAAGGTGTACCGGCACAGCACGCCGCTCGAAGATGTGGTGATGGGAGATGTCCATGCCGGTATCCGGATCCCGGAAGGGAGCCCGTTTTTGATCGATGAGACCCTCGCCCGCGAATGGATACGGCGGGATCCACGGTGCAAATCCCTTCTCCGCCCGATCCTTGCGGGATGCGGGATCGGGCGTTACGATGCCGGAAGTTCCGGCAGGTATCTCCTCCTGATCCCCATGGGCTGGACGCTCTCCCACAAGAGCGCAGCGAAAAACCCGTGGCAGTGGCTGAAGCGCCGGCACCCGCTCATCGCCCGGCACCTGCAATCGTTCTCGCACCAACGCAATGATCAGGCCGGCCCGGATACGCTGTGGTGGGAGACTGCGTGCGATGAGTTCTGGCAGGAGCACCAGAGAAAGATTGTCGGGCCGGCAGAGTTCACAACGCCGGTGTTCTGGTACGATGCCGGCAAAAGAATCGGTGACGAAACCACCATCGCCATCCCCTCCCGGGGCCAGTACCTTACCGGGATCCTGAACAGCCGGCTCATGGCGTTTGTGTTCAGAGTATCGATCCGCAAGCTTGCCCGGGGCCGGGACGTATTCTCGTGGGAAGATCTTGCCCGCCTTCCGGTCTTTACGCTGGATCTTGACCGTCCGGAGGATCGGGCACAAAACGAGCGGATGGAGATGCTCGTGCAAAGGATGCTGGAGCTGGCAAAGCATGCCCGGTCTGCGCAATCCGATCCAGAACGCGCAAGCCTGCAGAGGAAGATCCAGGCAACGGACATGCAAATCGATGCTTTGGTGTACGAGCTCTACGGGCTGACACCGGAGGAGATTGCGGTGGTGGAAGGGACACGGGCCGCCACAGATGGCCACTCATAAGAGCAGGAAACACGCCGGCAGGCTTTTTGGGTAAGTAACCAAAGCAGGCGCCATCTCCGACGTAAACGGGGGAGCATTTCCACTCGAACCCCGTTTAAACGGTCATAACGGCTATCCGGCAGCCCCTTTTTTTGACTGTCCTGAAATAGGTCCGGAAAAAGGGGGTGTTTGCGGCCCGCTATTTTGCAGGTTGAAACCGGGCAGAAATGGCCCCGATCGGAAAAATTCGCGAAATATGAAATATTTTCCACCTGCGTGGACACCACTTCCCGTGGAGAAAAAACAGCCTTCGCCCGATTGGCAAACGGAGCCTTTTACGGGCAGATCCGACTTCATCTCTGCATCAACCCCCTGTTGTGGGGAATGATGGAAACCCGGATTTACCATTGAATGAATTTTTACCAAATTTTACTCATTGCCAATACTTTTATTTTTCCAGATATCCATGTACCTGTGATACGCCATGGCCTCAGACAAAAAAATCCGGCAACCCCCATTGCCAAAAAAAATTCCCGGTGTCAGCGAACCGCTGGCCGGGTACCTGCCGGACACCGGACCGGTTGTCACCATTGACGCAACCGGGCGGATGGTCCTTCCCAAAAAAATCCGTAATCATTACAAAGCGAACCGGTTTGTTGTACGGGAAGCTGAGGGGCACATCGAACTGATCCCGGTAAAACCGCTGAGTTCGCTGCTCGGCATACTTCCCGATCTGGATATCGAAGCGATCTACCGCGATCATGACCGCGAGGTTGAAGAGGAGGATGCAAATGACCGGTCCCGGAATACTTATTGATACCTATGCGTGGATCGAGATCTTCCAGGACAGCCCGTGGGGACGTGAGGCTCTTGCCTGCATTGAAAAGAATTCCCTTCGTGCAGTTTCTGTGCTGACATTGTACGAGCTCCAGTACCGCCTCAGCGATCTGTACGGAGATCAAAAAACCGGATCGCTGCTCGCAACAATTCTCTCCCATACCGAAATTCTTCCGGTCGATATGCAGATTGCGATCGCGGCTGGATCGATCAAGGCTGAACAGAAACAGGCGGGCTCGGGGATGGGAGCGGTTGACTGTATGATCCTTGCAACCGCCCGGGTACATGACCTGAAGATCCTGAGCGGTGACAAACATTTCACCGGTCTCGATGAAACCATGCAGATCTGACTCCTGTACCGAAGTGACCCCCGCAGGAACGGTCATATCGGCCAATCCGGCAGCCCCTTTTTTGGGATGTCCTGAAATAGGTCCGGAAAAAGGGGGCGTTTGCGGCCCGCTATTTTGCAGGTTCAAAAACCCCGTTTATCCCTTTATTTCGTATAAATCACGTGATAATTGAGATTTTTCATGGGCGTGGACACCACTTCCCGTGGAGAAAAAACAGCCTTCGTCCGATTGGCAAACGGAGCGTTATACGGGCGTATCTGACCTCAGCCCCCCTCATCCCCCTTCTTCCGGAGGGGGATGTCGATCCGGAACGGCGCCTTCTTCCAGTATGCTTCCCGGAAGTGGGTGTTCCGGTAATTCTCTCTGGTGTTCTCCTCGATCTCCGCGGTGGTATCCGGCAGGATATAGAACCGGCGGTACGCCCGCTCGTTCTGGGTGCGCACCCAGAGCTCGCGGAGAACGTAATGCGGCAGAGGAAGTGTGCGGAGATCTGCGACCTCATCAGGGAACTTGTTCTCGATGATGCAGTCAGTGTCAAGCCCGTACCGGATTTTTGTCAGTTTCACGGCAACCATCACTGCCTCACGGTACATCAGCCCATCGAACCGCACACCCGCATCGCAATTTTCAAGCCAGTGGTATCCCATCCGTTCGGCAAATGTTTTTGCTTCGTCTTTCAGGCTGGCTGCCGGTCGTCCTTTCATCTATGACTCCCTCCCT
>JBFYKS010000016.1:0-8373 GCA_041305785.1 Methanoregula sp.
TTGCTGCAAGGGGTTTTTCGATAAGAACCGATCTCTTACGCAGGAATACCTCGCGGACAACGCCGGAGTGGAGCGGGGTTGGCACGCAGACACTGACCGCATCCACCGCGTCAAGGAGTGCGGGGATGCCTGAATGGACAACCGCGCCGTGCTGCTCCCCGATTGCCTGTGCTGCGGCATAATTGACATCAAAGACATGCACCGTATCCACACTTTTGAGTTCGGAATAGACCCGGACATGGTTCTTCCCCATCGTCCCGACACCAATGACACCGACATCCATCTAGCTCACCGTATTGATGGTATCGCAGATATAGGCAACTTCCTTCTGGTCGAGCAGCGGGTGCACCGGGAGGCTGAGCACGGAGGAAGCTAGCCGGGTTGAGACCGGGCAGGGATCCGGGTCATACTCCTGGAAATACAGGGGCTGGCGATGGATGGGGGTGGGGTAATGCACGGCAGATCCGATCCCCTTTGAGGACAGGTACTTCATGAATCCCTGGCGGTTTAAGGGGAACTCGTCAGTGAGCCGGATAACGTACTGGTGGTAGACATGCTGCATGCCGGGTGCAGTCGTCGGGGTCAACAGACCTTTGGCCGAGAGGTGCGTGTCATAGTATCCGGCATTTTTCCGGCGGCGCATGTTGAACTTATCCAGTTTTTTGAGTTGCACCAGGCCAAGAGCTGCAGCCATATCGGTCATGCGGTAGTTGTAACCAAGACGGGTGTGGTAGTACTTCTCGGACTGGCCGTGGCTGATGATGAGCCGCAGGCGCTCGGCTGATTGCCTGTCACGGGTTGTAACCATACCCCCTTCGCCGGTGGTCATATTCTTGGTCGCATAAAACGAGAAACATCCCATCCGGCCAAAACTCCCCGTCCTTTCACCATTACAGGCGGCCCCGTGTGCCTGTGCCGCATCCTCGATGAGGACCAGGTTGCGGCTCTCACAGATCTCCCGGACTGCACGGACATCGAACGGCTGGCCGAACAGGTGAACGCCGAGAACTGCTTTTGTTTTTGGAGTAATCCTGAGGTCAACCTGCTCCGGGCTGATGGTGAACGTGTTCTCATCCACATCTGCAAAGACGGGTTTTGCCCCGCACATGGAGACTGATGAGGCGGTTGCAATGAAGGAGAAAGACGGGACGATAACCTCGTCCCCCGGCCCCACCTCCGCTGCAAGAAGGGCTGCATGAAGAGCTGCAGTCCCGTTGTTGATCGCAACTGCATAGGAGCTGCCGCAGTAATCGGCAAATGCCTGTTCGAATTCGCACACCCGCTCGCCTGCCGCAAGCATGCCGGATTCAAGGACTGCCGTTACGGCCGATATCTCGTCCTGGCCGATTGCCGGCCGCGCTATTGGTATGTGTTCCACGGAGGGTTCCTCTTTTTTTGCCAGAGAGTGCTCTTAAAAAATGCGTAATGATCCAATAATATCATTCCTGTCAGAACAGGGAAGAGACAAAAAACGCTCCAGTCCCATTACAGAGCCCCGGGGTCGGACAAAAGATAGGTAATTACGGCAGGAAAGAAATATACTCGTACAACGAAGCCGGGAGGGATGAGGACGCAACACATCATTTCCATCAAGGATTTTGACCGGGAGGGGATCGACAGTCTCCTTGACAAGGCAGCATTGATCGACAGGGAAAAAGGCAGGTCGGATGCCCTGAACGGAAAGATCCTTGCCACCCTCTTTTTTGAACCCAGCACCCGGACGCGGATGTCGTTTGAATCGGCAATTGCCCGTCTTGGCGGCACAACGCTTTCGGTCGGGAGCGTGGATGCCTGCTCCATGGCAAAGGGCGAGACCCTTGCCGACACGATCCGGGTCGTGAGCGGGTATGCCGATGCGATCGTCATCCGGCACCCCAAGGAAGGTGCGGCCCGCCTTGCCGCAGAGTTCTCGACCGTCCCGGTCATCAATGCGGGCGATGGTGCCGGCCAGCATCCCTCCCAGACCCTGCTCGACCTCTATACCATCCGCCAGTCGATGCCCATCGAAGGTATCGATGTTGCCCTTGTCGGCGACCTGCGGTACGGGAGGACCGCTCATTCCCTTGCCTTTGCCCTCTCGCTCTACGGAGTCAGGCTGCATACCCTCTCCCCGGGCGGGCTTGAACTCCCCGAAACGCTTTCTGCCGATCTCCGTGAATCAGGAATGGAGATCATCCCCCACGATACCATTGACGATCTCATCGGTGAGGTCGACGTACTGTATGTCACCCGCGTCCAGCGGGAACGGTTCCCGGACTCCGCATCGTACTTCAATGTCTCCTCCAGCTACCGGGTCACCCCGGAGATCCTTGCCGGAGCGCAGGAGCACCTCATCGTCCTCCACCCCCTGCCACGGGTTGACGAGATCGATCCCCGGGTTGACGACTCCCCCCATGCCCGGTACTTTGAGCAGTCCAGAAACGGGGTGCCCGTACGCATGGCGATGCTTATGGAGGTCATGCAATGAAAAATGCGGAGTCCGGTGACAATGAGGGACTTCTTGTCCGCAGGATCAGGAACGGGACGGTCATCGATCATATTGACGGGGGCGAAGCGCTCAACGTCGTGAAGATCCTGGGCATCACCGGTACTACCCAGGAAGCCCTCTCCATTGCAACCAATGTCCAGAGCCGCAATATGGACAGAAAGGACATTGTCAAGCTCACCAATCGCGAGCTCTCAAAAGAAGAGGTGAACCGGATCGCCCTCATCTCCCCAAAGGCAACCATAAACATCATCAGGAATTTCAAGGTTGTTGAAAAGAAGGGAGTGGAGATCCCTCATCTAATCGAGGGGATTGTGCGATGCCCGAACCCCGGATGCATCTCGAACACCAACGAACCGATCCGGAGCCGGTTTGAAGTGCTCCAGAAGGGACTGCACTGCTGCTACTGCGACTGGATGATCACAAAAGATCTCACCAGCCACATCATCTGACTTTTTTTTTGGTCTTTGGGCTCCACCGGGCCATCTCCCCCTTATTATTTTTTGTCTGGGATTTCCTGATGCTGACACATGAAATGAAGGGATTAAATATCAGTCAGTCGATATTTCAGGTTAGTGATCATGATGAGATCTACCAAGTACTTCTTGTATGCAGGAATGATTTTCCTGCTCGCAGCCCTGGTGATGCCAGGCGTATCAGCATCCAGCAGCACCCAGCCGGGCTATATCACCGTTGGAATTGCCCCGGTTGCCCAGTTTGATGCGCACTATGCGTTCTCCACGCTGCCAACTACGGTCAGATTCGTTGATAACTCCCTTGGGTCAGCACCCATGACGTATGCCTGGGACTTCGGTGACGGGCAAACCTCAACCGAACAGAACCCGAGCCACATCTATACCCAGCGCGGCACGTACACGGTCTCCCTCACGGTCAAGAATGCGTATGGTACCAGCACCGCGATCAAGCGGAACTTTGTTACGGTAGGCATGTCACCACGGCCTGATTTTGTCGGCGCACCGGTATCCGGTGAGGTTCCCCACACCGTGAAGTTCACGGACATGACCTCCGGCCAGGTCAACAGCTGGCGCTGGGACTTCGGCGACGGCAAGGCATCGACCGAGCAGAACCCGACCCACACCTACTGGACTGACGGGGTCTACAATGTCATCCTGACGGTCTCGAACGAGTACGGTCAGGCTGATGTGACCAAGAACAACTACATTACCGTTACCGGTGACCTCAAGGCAAAGTTTGCCGCAGATCCCGCTTCGGGCAAGGCACCCCTTGCAGTCAGGTTCGAGGACCGCTCCATTGGCGGACCGACCTCCTGGGCATGGGACTTTGGTGACGGCACGACCGCAGATGTACAGAACCCGACCCACACCTTCACAACCGCAGGATCCTACGATGTCAAACTGACCGTGACCCGCGGCGATGTAACGGACTCCGTTACCCAGATCATGAATGTCGGTGGCGTCCCCAACACGGACTTTGTGGGAAGCCAGCTTGAAGTCAGTGTTGGCGATATCATCAAGTTCACTGACAAGACCACCAATGCACCCACTTCATGGGCATGGGACTTCGGCGACATGGCAGAATCAAGCTACCAGAACCCGACCCACGCATACCAGCTCAAGGGCGTGTACACGGTCTCCCTCACCACCCGCAACGAGAATGGCAGGGACAGCGAAGTGAAGAAGCACTACATCAACGTGGGCATGGGCCCCAAGGCCGACTTCAGGCAGGTCATCAGCCCGTTCCACATGTACAATGTCCCCAAGGTCGTGTACTTTGTCGACCAGTCCGAACGTGCCCCGACCTCATGGCTCTGGGACTTCGGTGACGGTGCAACCTCAACCGAACAGAACCCCCGGCATGTGTACATGAACGAGGGAACCTACACGGTCAAACTCACCGCAAAGAACTCCTTTGGCGAAGACACCAATGTCAAGACAGACCTTATCACCATCGGCGGAGGCGCTGACGTTGACTTCACCGCGGACAAGACCACGGTCGGGGTTGGCAGGATTGTCACCTTCACCGATCTCTCCACCATCAGCCCGACCTCATGGGTCTGGGACTTTGGCGATGGCTCGACCGGTTCCGGCGCGACCCCGGACCACGCATACCGTGCAGTCGGCGTCTATGATGTCACCCTGACGGCATCCAACATATACCAGACAAACAGCAGGACCCGGAACATGTACATCACGGTCCAAAACATCCCGCGGGCAGACTTTGTTGCAGACAAGACCCGGGGCGGCGCACCCATGGATGTCCGGTTTACGGACAAGTCAACCGGTGCACCCACGGCATGGAAGTGGGACTTTGGCGATGGTGCAACCGCTACCGAGCAGAACCCGAAGCACACCTACACCACGCTTGGGACCTACACGGTCACCCTGACGGCATCCAATGAAAATGGATCCGACACGACCTCCAAGACCAACCTGATCGTCACCACGCTTGCACCGGTTGCGGAGTTCAAGGCTGACCGGCAGGTAGGCAAGGCGCCGTTCATCGTCACCTTCACCGACCTCTCCAAGGGCAACCCGACCTCATGGGTCTGGGACTTCGGCGACGGTACCTCCTCCTACGAACAGAACCCCCGCCATATCTACATGAGGGAAGGTTCCTATGATGTCCGCCTTACCGTAACCAACCAGTATGGCAGTGACTCAATGTTCAAGACCGGTACAGGATCCACCGCACCGGCAGCAGCAGTTGTCGAGACACCTGCATCAACCATTGTATCACCACCCGCCACGGCAACCTCAACCGATGTTACCGGGACGCCGGCAGCAACCCCCACCAAGGCACCGCTGTCACCCTATGTGACCGTGATTGCAGCGATGATGGGGCTGTTTGCAATCGTGGTTGTAAACAGAAAATAATCTCTCTTTTTTAAAAGTTACCGGATTGTTTCCGGCTTTGTCACTCGTTCTTCTCACGTGAGCATGTGCCCGTGGATATCGATCTCACCTTTGTAAATCCGCGTGCTTGAGATCCATCGCCCGTCCTCGGCAAGCACGCAACTGATCTGGTGGATATCCACTTTCCGAAAACCCCGCTCCTTACGGAGCCGGTTGATCTCCATGGCAACCGGCAGCGTCTCCTCAGAGACAACGATCGCATCGAAATCTGCATCAAGGGCTGATCCGAACCGGTCCATTAACGGCTCAATAACCCACCCGGTATGATACCGGTTCCCGGTTATGTAATTCACCAGATCGGATTTCCGCTCATCAAACGGGCGGATGGGGTGAATCTTCCTTCTGGCAAACGAGTCTGTTGTCAGGCCGACCACAACATGACCATCCTGCCCGGCGATCTCAAATGAGCGGCTGATGAGGCGCTTGTGCCCGTCATGCAGGGGATCGAATGTTCCCCCTACCATAACCTTCATACTCTTTGATTCTTAATTTCCTATGTTATTATGTACATGGATGGGAAGGTCTCCGGCACACCCTTGTTCAGGGCAGAAAATGCCACCATTATCGGAAACGTCACGATCGGCAACGATGTGGGGATCTGGTTCGGGGCAGTCATCAGGGCAGACAAGGACAGAATTGTTCTCGGGGACCGGTCAAACATCCAGGATAACTGCGTTGTACATACGACAACAGGTCATCCGGTTCTCGTGGGAGACGATGTTTCCGTTGGGCACGGGGCAATCCTCCACGGGTGCACCATCGGCAACCGCGTCCTCGTCGGGATGGGAGCTATCGTCCTCAATGGTGCGGGGGTTGGCAACGGTTCGGTCATTGGAGCCGGGGCTGTTGTAACCGAAGGAATGCAGGTCCCGGCCGGATCGGTTGTTGTCGGCATTCCCGGTAAAGTCATCAAGCCAGCGACAGAAGAACAGCAGAAACACATTCTTGCAAATGCTGCCACGTATGTCCATCTCGCCGGGGAGTATGCACGCCATGGGTAGCGTGGTAGTCATCGGCGCCGGGGTCGCCGGGATCCAGGCTGCCCTCGATGTTGCCGGGCACGAGATCCATGTCCACCTGGTGGAGCGGGAGCCGACCATCGGGGGCCACATGGCCCAGCTCGACAAGACGTTTCCGACAAACGACTGCTCGATGTGCATCCTCTCACCCAAGATGGTCGACGTTGCCCGCCACCCGTATATCACCATCCATACCTGTACCGAAGTCGAATCCATCGAGGGGGAGATTGGGAACTTCCAGGTCACGCTCAGGAAATACCCGCGATACGTGGACGAATCCACCTGCACCGGGTGCGGGGACTGCATCCAGATCTGTCCGGTCGAGGTCTATAACCGCTTCGATGCCGGGGTCGGGGTCAGGAAGGCCATATACAAGCCACACCCGCAGGCTGTCCCTGATATCGTCATCAAAGATGCCGGGCACTGTATTGAGTGCGGGCTCTGCTACGATGTCTGCGGCCCGGAAGCCATTAAGCGAAAGGAAGAGGAGACGACCCTTGTCGTCGAGGCTGCAAGCATCATCATCACCACGGGCTATGCTGTTTTCGATGCCTGTAACAAGACCCAGCTCGGGTACCTGAAACTCCCCGATGTGGTGACCAGTCTCGAACTGGAGCGGATGATCAATGCCAGTGGCCCGACCGGAGGCAAGATAAAAAAGCTAAGTAACGGAGAGATCCCAAAATCCATAATCTTCATCCAGTGCGTGGGGTCCCGGGACAAGAGCATTGGCCGGCCGGCCTGCTCCTGCGTCTGCTGCATGCAGGCGATAAAAAACGCGATGCTCATCAAGGAGAAGAACCCGGATATGGAGGTGACGATCTGTTACATGGACCTGCGGACCTACGGGAAGGGATACGAGGAGTACCTGGAACGGGCAAAGGCGCTCGGGATCCGGTTCCTGCGGGGGATGCCATCCGATGTGCTTGCCGATAAGAACGGGATGACCCTCCAGGTGGAGAACACGGAGACTTCCGAACTCATGGTGCTCCACCCGGACCTTGTTGTCCTCTCGGTCGGGATCGGCCCTGCCGATAACACCGCAAAACTGGCAGAGAAGTTCGGCCTTGTCCGCGAGGAGACCGGCTTCATCAAGCCGGTCAACGATGCCGTGGATACCGTCGCCACTCTCCGCCCGGGCATCTACATCGCCGGCACCGCGATGGCGGCAAAAGACATTCCGGACAGCGTGGCATCTGCCGGATCTGCGGCAATGCGGGCCTATATCGATGCCGTAAGGACGCGATCCGCGTGACGGAATCCCGCACGCTCTGGTGGGATGATACGCTCGGGGGCATCAGGTATATCGAGCAGACACTCCTGCCAACAGAATTCCGGATCATTGACTGCACAACGGTTGACCGGCTGGCAACGGCCATTCGCCGGCTCGAGATCCGGGGCGCTCCGGCGCTGGGAGTGGCAGGAGCTTATGGCGTGGCACTCGCAGCCCGGTCCTGCACTGCAAAAACATATCCCGGGTTCCTTTTAAGGGTTGAAAAGGACGCAGAGCTGCTCCGTTCGACCCGCCCGACTGCGATCAACCTTGCATGGGGGATTGACCGGGTCATGGCACGGATGATCCGGGAAAAGGACATTCCGTCAGCTCGTAAAGCCGCCCTTGACGAGGCAGAGCGGATCGCCCGTGAGGATACAGACTGCTGCCACGCCATCGGGAAACACGGAGCAACACTCCTGCCGGATACCTGTACCGTCCTCACCCACTGCAATGCCGGCGCACTCGCCTGCTCGTCGTGGGGGACCGCCCTTGGCGTGATCCGGTCTGCGGTGAACGCAGGAAAAACGGTGAACGTCATCTCCTGCGAGACCCGCCCGCTCCTGCAGGGCGCCCGGCTCACCGCCTGGGAACTCTCCCGGGATTCTGTTCCGGTGACGGTGATTACGGACTCCATGGCAGCCCATTTCATGCGCACGGGTAGCATCGACGCCGTAGTTGTCGGGGCTGACAGGATCACGG
>JBFYKS010000017.1:0-4126 GCA_041305785.1 Methanoregula sp.
TGCTCTTCCGATCTCAGCTGGGCATAGAGAACCGCCGCTGATATTCCGATACCCTGCTGTCCGCGGGTCTGCCGGATCTGGTGGAACCGCGAGCCGTAGAGGAGTTTGCCGAATACATACGGTATCTGCTTGGGCATGATACCCGGGCCGTTGTCCTCGACAATGATCCGGAAGATGTCGCTTCCGGTCTTTTTGATGCTGATAAAAATGTCCGGGAGAACCTGCGCTTCCTCGCAGGCATCCAGCGCATTGTCCACGGCTTCCTTGATGGTGGTGATCACCCCGCGCGTGGGGGAGTCGAAACCAAGCAGGTGCTTGTTCTTCTCAAAGAACTCCGCGACACTGATGCTGCGCTGCTGCTTTGCCAGGTCCTCAGCGAGAACCATGCACGCCCACCCCGGCCACGGCTTCGTCAAGGCCAACCGTCTTCTGTTCGCCGGTCTTTAAGTTCTTGAGCGTGACCTCGCCGGACTCAGCTTCGCGCTTCCCGATCACCACGGCAAAATCTGCCGATTTTGCAGCGTGCGCGAGCTGGGCTCCAAACCCACGTTCCATGAGATCCATCTCGGTGCGGATGCCGGCATCGCGGAACGCGCGAGCCACTTCCAGCGCCCGTTTCCGCCCCTCGTTCGTGCAGACCAGGCCAACCACGATATCCTTCCGGGCCGGAGCATCGCCAAGGGAGACCATCACGCGATCGAAGCCGATAGCAAAGCCGCATGACGCCACATCATCCCCGCCGAAGAGCTGCGCAAGGCGGTACGCCCCGCCGCCAAGGATCTGGTTCTCGGCCCCGAGGTTCTGGGCAAATCCCTCAAAGACCATTCCCGTATAGTAATCGAGACCGCGGGCAATCCCGAAGTTCAACGAGTATTTCACACCGGACGCATCGAGCGACCCGACCATCTGCTCCACCCGTTCCTTCTCGGGGATCGTTCCGGCGATCTCGAATGCCTCGGCAAGCTCCCGGGTCTCCACCAGTGCCGTGAGGGACGTGAGGAGATCGATCCGGTTCAGCGACTCGAGCGTTGCGTTCAGGCCATCGAAGTCCTTCTTGTCAAGGTGCGCCCGCACCCGGCGCTGCATGGCCGGTTCAAGGTCTTTGACAAGATTCTTCATGAACGAGAGGTGCCCGACTTTGAGATCATACGTGACACCCGTTGCATCCAGCATATTCGAGGCAAGCATGATCGTCTCGGCATCGGCAGCGGCCGTATCCGCGCCGATCAGCTCGACCCCGAACTGCCAGAACTGGCGGTACCGTCCTTTCTGCGGCCGCTCGTACCGGAAACAGTCGGCAAAGTAGCACCAGCGCAGGGGTTTTGGGGCTACCTTTGCCTCATTGATATACATCCTGATGACTGCGGCGGTGATCTCCGGGCGCAGGGCAAGTTTCCGGCCACCCTTGTCCTCGAAGACGTACATCTCCTCGACAATGCCTTCGCCCGAACGCATCGTGAAGAGTTCAAGATCCTCAAACTCCGGCGTACAGACTTCCCGGTATCCCCACCGGCGTGCAACTTCGCGGAGGCGCCATTCTACTGCGCGCCGCGCTTCCATCTCATCGGGCAGGAAGTCCCGGGTCCCCCGTGGTTTCTGGAGCATGATAAAAAATCCCTATCCTTGTACTGGCCTACTACCATTATTTCTTATTCATCCGGTGTACCGGCACGCTGCCGATGAAGCGCTGGAACGTGTCCTCATTCTTCCAGATCTTCTCCCGCTCGATCTGCCCCTGCAGGTACAGGGCGCCAAGGATCAGGCCAAGCCCGAGCAGTTCGAATGTTGCCATCGTCAGCGTGATCAGGGTTCCAAGCGTTGCAACCGCGCCATACAGCACGCCCCGGTACGCTGCTTTCCGAAAGCCCGGAAGGCCGGTCCGGTAATAGATCCGCGCATCGCGGAGCCAGAGGAAGATGGTGGCGGCAGTGCCAAACATTGCAACATAGATGAGGTAGGTCATGCGGGTGTACTACCTTATTATACGGCGTTCCATATCTGTATTATTACAATCATGCCGGCCCGCGGAACCTTACCTGAAATCCTGGCGCAGTACAAGAACGGCGAGATCCCGCTCGAAGAGGCAGCCGAAGCCATCACGGGCTTGCGGCTTGACCATATGGGGGATATCGCGTGTCTCGATCTGGGACGCACTGTCCGGTGCGGGATGCCGGAAGTGGTCCTTGCGGAGGGAAAGGATCCGGATCATCTTGCAAAGATCGCACTTCATCTTGCAGAATCCACCGGCCGGTGCGTGGTGACACGGATCAGCGCGGAGCAGGCGGAAGGGGTAAGGAGACTGGCCGGGCAGAAGAACATTGCCACGGATTACCGGCCGGATGGCCGGGTCCTGGTTCTTAAGAATGGCCCTGCCCCCAAATCCACGGGAGGGATTGTGGCAATCATCACCGCGGGAACTTCTGACATCCGCGTTGCCGAAGAAGCAAAAGTTATTGCAGAAGAGATGGGATGTGAGGTGAGAACGGCATACGATGTCGGCGCAGCCGGCATCCACCGGCTCTTCCCGGCATTGAAACCGCTCCTGCCTGCCCACGCGTTCATTGTCTGCGCCGGCAGGGAGGGGACACTCCCTTCAGTGGTTGCCGGTCTTGTGGACAAGCCGGTCATCGGGGTACCGGTCAGCGTGGGCTACGGGTACATGGGCGAGGGGCAGGCAGCCCTTGCGAGCATGCTCCAGTCCTGCTCGGTCATCTCGGTGGTCAACATCGATGCCGGTTTCACAGCCGGCGCATTTGCTGCACGGATCGCAAATCTGGGAGCTAAACCATGAACATGAAACGCGGGTTCTATATCGGGAGATTCCAGCCGTACCATAACGGGCACCAGTCGGTGCTTGAACATATCGCACAGAACGTGGATGAGATCATCATCGGGATCGGCAGCGCACAGCTCTCGCACCATCCGGACAACCCGTTCACGGCCGGGGAGCGGGTGCTCATGATCACGCGCTCGTTATCCTCGCTCGGGTGCCCGTTCTACGTGATCCCGATCGAGGACATCCAGCGAAACGCGCTCTGGGCTGCCCATGTGCGATCCATGGCCCCGCCGTTCGATACCTGTTATTCCTCAAATCCCCTGGTGGTCCGGCTCTTTTTTGAGGCAGGAATCGAGGTCCAGTCACCCGCCATGTACGAACGGGAGAGACTGAGTGGTACCGAGATCCGGCGGCGGATGCTTGCCGGCGAAGAATGGGAGGATCTGGTTCCCCGTGCGGTTGCCCGGGTTCTGACCGAGATCGATGCTGCAGAACGGCTCAGAAAAATTTCACAGAACGATTGAGACCGGGGAGAAGATGAGAGGATTTTTCAACAGGATCTTTGGTGCAAAGGAGCCGGATACCCTTACGATCGCGTTTGGTTCCATTCCGGGCATGCTTGACGAACGGGAAGCCGCAGCACGTTCCTTACTCAAAGAGCAGACCCGTGCCCCACAACAGAACATTCGCAACGGAATAGCCCAGCTCCAGCTCATCGTCAATGCCATAGCCGGAGCAGAACACGACCCGGAAATTCATCCCAAGCTCAAAAGTATTGCAAAGAACACCCTCCCGCAATACATCCGGGCAATGAACACTGCCATGGCAAAAGAACTCCCCGAAGAGAGCGTGGAGTTTTATCCTGCGGCAGTGGAATGCGTGAAGAACTGCCTCAACAGCATCCGGGGTCCCGGCCGCTACCTCCAGATCGTCTTTCCTGATGAGATGAAGGCCTCCCGCATGGGGATCGACACCCTTGGCCATGAGATCAATGCCATCACTTCGGCTCTTGGTGCATACCAAAAAGAGATGGCACGGGTATCGGAGGCGCGTTTACAGTATGCTGCCATTGTCAGCTGCTCTGAAGATCGCGCCCCCGCGGCTGAGAAGAGCCAGCGCACCCGGCAGAGGAGTGCTGAGACGACCCGGCGGCTTGGAGAGATCGGGGAGGAACTTGCTGCGATGCCTTCCGATTCCCGGATGGCCGGATTGGCGGAGATGAAATCCACCCTTCCCGGACTCGAAGCGCATCTTGAGGAGAAGACACGGTCCTATGCCGCCCTCTCCAGGACCGCATCCCACGTCCTGCGAAAGGCAGAGAAGATTGCGACAAAACAGAAGCATACCAGC
>JBFYKS010000018.1:0-2958 GCA_041305785.1 Methanoregula sp.
CGATCCTGATGACGGAGACCCGCCTCTTCCAGGCCATCTTCAGCACCGTCTCGCTGACCCCGGTCCAGTGGCTGCTCTGTATCGTCCCCGGCGTGGTTCTGCTCGTCGTCGGGGAGGTCTACAAGGCGTTCCTCCGGCACAGTGCCCGGGCGGAGACACGAAACCCCGTCGCGTCCGGATGACCGGCCGGCCATTCACTTTTCGACGGGCACCGGGAACCTGCCGGTTCTGCCACGAGCTGGAACGGGTAGATCCGGGGGCGGGCATCGAGTTGAAAAGACGCATGGGGCAGGTGACACGAGGATCTTTCCCGAGTTCTCCCTCCATGGCCCGGTCCCGGTGGCTTCCCGTACCTCCCTGCTTTCCGGGCTCCCGTTAATCGGCATCGGCACTGCACGTGAAACCCGAACGACCACGAGCACCATCAGCTCTGGACACTGGAGAGACCGGCCGCCGCCACGGGTGCTGCCCCGTCGTTTCCACGCGCAGGCCCCCGGTACCTTCTTTGTATCGGCGTCCGGGCCTTCACGGGCGTATCCGGTACCGAGCACGGCGGGGAGAGCGATCGGGAACCCATGATAGCTGTGCTGCCGATCCCTCCGTCCGGTTCCGGGAGGCAGGCCACGGAGAACGCGATGAAGGGACGAATAAGGGCAATACTGGCAGCGGGCTCACAGGAAGGGGCAGTATGCCCGGCAATCACTCCGGGCCCGGTAGCACGACGCACTCCTGAAAAACCGGGATACGGAAAGTGGTAGAAAAAGATCGAAGGTTGCCGGATAAACCCTCGATTATGCTAACTGGGCCGGGGCCTGGGTCTTCTCTGCAATCCTGGCGCCCTCCGCGAGCTGCGCACCGAGTTCGACGAGTGCATCGGGGGAGATGAAAGCGTTGGCGAGAACAACCCCGCCCGTTTTCAGACCAACCTCCTTGAACTTCTTGGCCCACAGGTGCTCGATGAGCACGAGGCCGACTGCCGTGCCAGGGCGGATGTCCTGTGCGATACCCCTGACCTGTTCCTTGGTAAGGCCGAACTCCTTCTTGGCAGCCACCATCTCCGCGCCGGCTTCCCATCCGGGCTGAACGCCCGCCTCGCCGGCGGCTCCTAGACCGATGAGTGCTCCGATCCCGGCTCCCAGTTTCATTCGGTCCTCATCGGAGAGCTCGGTCACCTGGACGGATGCAAACTCTCCCTTCTCGTCCTTCACGACTGCGAGAAGCCCGATCACTCTGATGATCCCTGCTTTGCTGAGCGCGAAGGTCTCCTTGAGCATTTCGCCTTTCAGCTTGCTGATGTCCGGAAATTCAATCGCTAAAAGCGATATCGGTCCAAATAGAACTGCCATTTCAATTCCATCTCCTGTTGCACTCCCTTGATTCCCGTCCCGGTATATACAATTTCCGTTTTTAATTATTACCTTATTATTAAAACCTAAAACAAAGGAAATTGCGGGAAGGCCAAGGGAAGGAACAGGACGGTCACGACCATCCGCACCACCATGAACCCTGCCGGGAATGCACCATCCCCTTTTACGATCGGGGGATGTGACCTTTCACGGCCCTGCTCTGCCGTGCAGTCGATGATCTCTGTGAGACCGTTGATACCCATCACACCAATAAACTAGATATGGAAGATTTCTCGATCCCGCAGTACGTCTCTTCCCGGTACCGCCTGGGATCTTCTGTGCTGCGGCATAATTCTCGTCAAAAAACGTTACCTCTCCATTCCACACTGATGTGGTCGATTCGGAAATGTGCCGAACGGGAGACCGGCATAATATTATTACAATACATTTCTTAAGACTCGCCTGTTCACCGATCCAATTAGGGGGCCGAGCAACGCGTCAGCGATCCTACCTAGGAAAGGACTGGATCATTTCCCTCGTGCCATGGGAAAAAGTAGTGCGGGGTGAATCGTGTCACTGAACAAAAAAATCGCGGAGACCGACGAAAAATTTCGGGTTCTGGAAGGGCTCCTCCCGATCAATGGATCGCAGATACCGCTTGATGTCATCGCGGGGATCACCCTTGCAGCACTTGCAATCCCCGAAGTGATGGGGTACGCGATCATCGCGGGCGTCCCTGTGGTCCTGGGTCTCTATACCATTTTAATTCCCATGGCCGTGTTCGCCATTTTCGGGTCGTCACGCCACCTCGTCGTCGGGGCGGATTCTGCGACCGCGGCGATCACGGCCACGGTGCTCGTGACCATGGCCGTACCCGAGTCTCCCCAGTATATCGCGCTGGCAGGCATGGTCGCACTCCTTGCAGGTATTTTTTTGATCCTCTCGCGTGTCCTGAGGCTCGGTTTTCTTGCGGATTTTCTCTCCCGAGCGGTCCTCATTGGGTTTCTGACAGGTGTGGGGATCCAGGTGGCCCTCGGGCAGGTTCCCGGCATGTTCGGGGTACCGACGGAGGGGACTGGCCCGCTCCTGCAGATCGTTCGCATGTTCACGCAGGGAATCCCCCTGATGAACAGCACCGCGATAGTGCTTTCAATCCTGGTCCTGATCTTCATCTTCGCCGGAGATCACTTCTTTAAAAAGATCCCCTGGGCTCTTCTTGCGGTTGTTGGGACCATCGTTGCATCCTGGGTTCTGGACCTTTCGGCCTACGGAGTAACGACAATCGGCACGGTTACGGGAGGCCTTCCTGTCATCGCATTTCCTGTCGTGCCACTTGACCAGATCCCCGAACTCTTCGGTGTTGCCATTGCCTGTTACCTGGTAATTCTTGCCCAGAGCGCTGCGACGTCCCGGGCATACGCAGCGCGCTACGAAGAGAAATTCGATGAGAATGTCGATCTCGTCGGGCTGAGTCTATCCAACATCGCTGCGGCCTTGTCGGGTACGTTTGTCGTGAACGGAAGCCCGACAAAGACCGAGATGGTCGACAGTGCCGGGGGGAAGTCCCAGCTCTCACAGATAGTCACCGTTGGAATCGTGCTCATTGTGCTGC
>JBFYKS010000019.1:0-5802 GCA_041305785.1 Methanoregula sp.
TCGGCAAGACCGTCATGACCGGACTCATCGGTTCCCTTGATGTTCAGGAGCACGAAGTCTTTGGTCTTCAGCTCGTTCATTGCCGCCGCAATCTTGCCGCTAACATTGCTGTTCTGCGATCCGGTAGCACCGGGGACCTCGATGTGCGGGAGACTGACCGCCCTGCCGATCCCCGTTATGAGGCTTGCAGCCGAGATGACGGACCCGGTAAGGCCGTACTTTGCCGTGAACGGTTCGAAGGTTCCCATCTCGCCGGCGCCCCGCATCAGTACGACATTGGCCGGGCCGAGCCCTTTTTCGAGACGCTCTTTGTTGACCGGGTGATCAAAGAGGATCTTTTTTGACTGTGTCACAAACTCGTTGCAGACCGCCGCAGTCCTGTCCTCCTTCTCCCCCGTTCGGAGTGCCTTGACCGTGAGCGGGGCAACCCCGTCCTTCTTCGGGTCGTTTGACGAGACGCAGTGAGAGAGTCCTTCGCCTTTCAGGGCAAGGGCTGCCCGGTGGCCGGCGCCGGACCGGTAGATGAACTCAACGCCGAACTTCGAGAGGTCAACCCCCTCCTGTATCGCCTGCGAGAGCGCACCGGTGTCGTGGATCCTGCCCGCCCGGCGGTCGGTGACCCGGCCCTTCGCGTCAATCGTCGCGTAGTTGCAGCGGAACCCGATCATGCCGGGTTCCATGTGGATGCCGGTGCCTTCGCATTCGAGCGGCCCCCGGCCGGTATAGTACTTGTAGGGGTCATAGCCGAGAAGGGCAAGGTGGGCGGTATCGGATCCCGGGCGGACACCGGGAGCAATGGTGTCCATGATCCCGCAGATCCCTTCGGCAGCGAGCTTGTCGAGGACGGGTTTTTTTGCCGCAGCAAGCGGCGTTGTGCCCCCGAGTGACGGGCAGGGTCGGTCGGAGATCCCGTCAAGAACGAGGAGAAGGATCTTACATGCGGTCATTGGTATGGAATGGTTGGGCGGCGGGGGTAATATGGTTTCTTGATATCGCCAAAGGATCTCTGCCAAAGCTGCAAATCTTCCCATTGCACATCAACACCCGGCAAAAAATTTTTAATCGCCCCCCGCCTCCCGCTCAAAAATTTTCAATCGACCCCTGTGTGATCGGCTGCATTACTCACGCCGGAGGACCAAAAAAATTGTAGGTTGTACAACCGTTTTGTAGGTAAAATAACCTACAATCGCTTCATGAATTAACAACCGATTGCCGCGATTAAAAAATGTTCAGCAGGGTCCGGCAACGCCGCCCCCGCTCATGCATCCTGATTCCGATCCGGCACCATGGCCGAAAGCACAAGCGGGACTGCGGAGAGCAGGAGCCCTGCTGCCATCGTGAGGTGGAACCCATAAAGGAATGTTTCCGGACCAAGATCCGCAAAGGCAACAACGCCACCGGCCGGATCCATGGTCACGAACGTGAAGAATGCCGCATAGATGGCGGTGCCAAGAACGCCGCCAAAGTAGATGGCCGTCACCATCAGGGACGAACCGGTCCCCCTCTCGTCTTCCGGGGCACTCTCGATGACCCTGCCGGCAGCCGGCCCGGCAGCGATCCCGAGCGCCAGCCCCATCATGATGAGGCCAAAAAGCAAGGGGAGGATCCCGGATGCGGGAGAGAGGAGGGCAAAAACCGCACTCGTGAGAACAAAACAACCGCATGCCGCAACCGAAAATCTCCGCCGGCCATACCGGTCCGACCACTTCCCAAACGGGATGCTGATGATCGCTATCACCATGGGGGGGACCAGCAGGAAAAGGCCGCTTGTTGCGAGATCGAAGTTCATCTCCGCTATGAGGTAGAACGGGAGCAGGTAGATGATGCCCATGAAGATTGCATTGACGAGCAGCAGTGCGATAAGAACCGCAGAAAACTGCCATTTTGCAAATATCCTGATGTTCAGGAACGGCTGCGGGATCGTGAGTTCCCGGGCTGAAAACAGCGCGGTGCAGAGCAGGAAAAGCGCTCCCCCGGCGAGGATCAGCGGGTCGGTGAGACCCCGTGCCGCCATCTCCTGCAGGACAACCGTACAGAAGCCCATGATCCCAAAGAGTGCGATTGCGCCCGGGTAGTCAAACGATCCCGTACGTTCTTTAGGTTCATCCGGTGGGATCACCCGGGATGCAAAGAGGATCCCGATGATGCCTATCGGGATATTGACTAAAAAGATCCAGTGCCATGAGAGATACTGGGTGAGGATTCCCCCGATAGCCGGCCCAACGGCAAACCCGATGGATGCGGTGGCTGCAATAACACCAAGCGCCATGCCGAGCATATTTGCGGGAAGGTACCGGATACAGAGCAGGGGTGCAACTGCGGCAATCATCGCCGCCCCGACTCCCTGCACGATCCGTGCGGCAAGGAGGATGTCAAGCGCAGGGGAAATCCCGCATGCGGCAGAGCCGACCGTGAAGATGGCAAACCCTGCAAGGAAGAGCCTCTTTGCAAGGCCCCGGTCCGCGAGTTTTCCAAAGACGAGCAGGAGCCCCGCCATCATCAGCAGGTACGTGATGATGACCCACGCGATCGACCCGGTGTCCGCGCCGAATTCCGTTGCCATGGTCGGGAGGGCCACGTTCACGATGGATCCATCAATCCCGTCCATCACCACCCCGAGAGCCACCGCTGAAAGGAGAAGTTTCTGCTTCAGGGAATCCGTGATGATGGCAGACATATGACAAGAGTATGTGGCATCCCGGTTTCATTAACGTTCGGAATGCCGGTATCGAGAGCGGTGGGACATGGATGCCCCTGGTCGTTTTTTAGAACGTAAAAAAAAATAGATTTACCGGGTGTCGACAGGTGCTGCAACCTGCTCGACTTTGGACTTGATGACCTCGACCCTCCGGGTGGGGTAGATGGTCTTGACTTCCTTGAAGAGATCGCGGGAGATCTCACCGGTCACGATCCCGTTGAGGAGCGTGTTTAAGTCCCATGCCTGTCCCTGGGTGGCAAGTGCCTTGGTGATGGCGTTCCGGATCGCGTGTTCCTGGGCGATGTTTGCCCGGGCAAACGTGTAGCAGCAGATGGTCAGCTGGACCTTCTTGCCGTCCTTGGTCACGACCTGCATGAACGTGTCGATGCGGGAGCTCCGGCGCTTGACAAGCGAGCGGAGGTAGTCGCGGGTGACCTCGTGACCAACGAACTCGGTGTATGCCGCGTCGCCGGTCACGGTTGCGATCTTGAAGCTCATCTTGATGTGCTGCTTTGCGTAATCATTCGTGATCTCGCCAAGCGTTGCCTGCATGACCCTGCCGACAACACTCTCAGCATCGTTTGCAATGGTATCTCCGATGTACGTCTTGCCGAGGTTGTCGGGGACGTGCACCTTGTACCAGCTCTTGGCTTTCCAGCCTTCAACTCTTCTTCCTACCTGTTTCTTTTTTGCCATAATATCACCTTTAAGAATTATTCTGCTGCGGAACAACGCTCGTTTGCGTCTTCCGCAATTGCCAGGTTCATCAGATAATCGTCAACGGATGCGATGACCGACCGGGCCTGCGTGCCGGTGATCTTCGTGATCACCCGATCGCCTTCAGCGGTGGTCGTCATGCTCCGGAGGTTGTCCGGCTTTAGTGACGCTGCAATGCACCCTGCACATTCGTGCCGGGTGGTGATCGTTCCTTCGATCTGCATCATGAGACGGTTGCCTCCTGCCATCCCGAGACAAACATGCCGATCCGGTCGCCGGGGATTGTCGCCCCTGCCCGGAGGACGTGTCCCCCACCGGTTCCCCCGCAGGACTCTGCGAGCCTCTGCATGAGCGGGCCGATATCCGCCTTTGCACCGGAGGGGCAGCGTGCCGAGATGTGGCAGCTGCCATTATCCTGTGCATAGACGAGGACCGGCCGGGTGTTCGGGAGATCGCGGACAAGGATGTCAGCAACGTCGCTTGCGATGGTCCTGCCCTGCACTTCGAAGACCCCGATGGATCCATCGAGCGGGCGGGCGGTTTTGACCGCCTCGACGATCTGTACGCGGTGCTGCCGGGTTATCTCCCATGCCTGTTCGATGTCGTGGGATGATCGAAGGCAGAGCGTTGCGCCGATCTCGCCATGACCGGTCTTTCCGCAGGCATCGATGACTGCAGTGAGGGCATGGGCATCCTCGATGACCTCGCGCTGGAGGTGGAGGGTGTCCCCATACACTGCCTGCAGGCTCCCTGCGGCGGTGCCCGTTGCCGATGCAAGCACGACCCGGGAAAGGAGGGTGTCGAGCCGTGGCCCGTTGCCTTCCTGCCGGGTGTCGTGGGACGCCTCAAGGATGTCGGCAATCAGCGGCTCGTTGCCGCTGATCCCGTCGAGGTACGGGCTGGTTGCCAGGTACCATCGCTCGGTCATGTCCCGGCCCGGGAGCAGGAGCCCCCGGTCAGGAACGATGATCCCGTTTGCGATCGCCTCGTTGAAGATCTCAAGGTTCTTGCCAACAAACTCCTGCCCGTCGCCAAGGATGCCGGGGATGACAAGGCCCGCAAGATCGCGGTTGTCCCCCAGTGCCTGGGCAACGTAAAAGGCCATGCCGGCTGCCGTGAGTTCACGGTCACCGTCAATACCTGCAAGGCGGGGATTTGCCTGGAACTCGCCTTCGAACCGCACGAGGTGGTGGTCCACCACGATGGTTGTCTTTGGCAGGTCCTCCCGGCCGGAACCGAGATCGCAGAGAAGGTACGCGGAATCGCCCGTGAGATCGGAGGGTTTCACCTCGGGTCGCACCCGGAGCCGGAACCGTATGCCCAAACGCAGCATGGCGTGGCAGAGGATCGAGGCAGCGGCTATGCCGTCGGCATCGTGGTGTGCGAACACTTCCACGAACTCCTGCCTTTTGATCTGCTCTGCAACGATCCCTGCTAAGGTTTCAAGCGACATGGTTATCCGGACGATTGATCTGATTTATCTGGAGAGCAGGATCTCAGCCTGGTCTGGCTTGTACACAAACTCCTTGGGGAGTTTCTTGCTGCCGGTGTAGTACTTGACCAGCCGGCGGACCTTGGATTCGCACAGCTGAAGCTGGCGTTTGTTGTGCAGGTCTTTTTTGTTCTCGGCAAGGTGCTTTCTCAAGCCCAGTGCCTTGCTCATCAGGTCGCGGAGATCTTCGGGGATCTCGGTTGCGACTTTGTTCTCGCGTAAGATCTGACCGACACGCTTGCCGGTAGCGAGCTTAACATCGGGGACGCCGTAGCGGTCCCGGAGTACGAGTCCAATCTTTGCGCTCGATGCGCCTTCCTTTCTCAGGTCGAGGATGATCTTCTCGATTGCCTTTGCGTCGGTGTTTGACCACGCGGGGGCCTGTTTCCGGTAAGGGCGCACGGAGCATGACTTGCCCCTTCTGCGGGCGTGCATTCGTGCCATTGTTTATAGCCTCCTGGATAGACCAGAACGTAAGTCCAGAAAAGTCGAGTATTGGTTACTGACTCCCTGTAATCCCAAAGCCATCTTTGGCAGTGCGGTGTCGCACGTCGGACTTACATCTGTCAGCACAGTTGTGAAAAAGTGCTTACCATCATTCGACGGGAGGTATAATAAGGGTTGTGGCAGGAGCCCCCCTCCCGCCACGCCTAAATACCCCCGCCGCCCACCTCTCATCACGCATGACTTCCGCACCCCTCGAACTCTACCCAATCGGCTTCGTCCGCTCCCCCTATAAAGTCCGTGGAGACGCCCCCCGGCAGGGGAGACTCTCTGATTCGGTCTCAGAAATTGTCATCGATGAACAATACCGTCCCGCTCTCTGGCAGATCGAGTGCCAGAAGCACCTCTGGGTCCTCTGCTGGTTTGACCGGGCGGACCGAACCCGGCTCCG
>JBFYKS010000020.1:0-3312 GCA_041305785.1 Methanoregula sp.
ACAACCATGGGACCGGGAGATATAACGGACTCCACCCGCCACCCTAATCCGGGGCCGATTTGCACCCGGTTGACGCAGCCCGGCCACGAGCGGTACGCGATTCCTGTACTGCAGGGTTCCCGCCCTCCGTTTTACAATCCGCGGCTTCGGCACGTGTTTTCGTGTGCCCGTTCTGCATGGTCTCGACGTTCCAGATACCCCCGCGAAAGACCCGGTACCGGAGAAGGCCGGCAACCCGCGAGATGAGCCAGAACTGGATGTTGTCTGCATCCGAATTCCAGAACGGCTGCAGGGTGACGACTTCGCCTGAGTAGTAAGCCCGGACACCGGCCGCGTTCATCACCGGTTCCCGGGGCCGGATGACCCGGATATAGATCACCCCGTTTCCCTTGCTGGCCATGAGGTCGAACGGGAGATCGGGGTCATCAACCTTCCCGACCCGGTATCCCCATGTCTTCAGGATGCGGGCGGCCTCCGTTACCGCATAGGTCACGTTCTTCCCTACCGGCTTTGTGGTCTTGTTCTTCTTTTTTCGGTTCGTCACCTTCCGTGAGCCGTTTCTGCTCTTCTTCTGCTTCACGGTGTTCCTTCGTTCTGTTCCCTCTGCCCGGGCCTTCCGGCCGGTACCTGCTGTACCGGCCGGGACATGGTCCGGGGCATCATCTTCTTCGTTTTGATTCGTGAATTGAGTCATAGCTGATTCTTTTTTTTGGATTTTTCGTGTTCAACGGCGGTTCACGCATATCGGATTTCTTTCCGACACGGACTCCTGCGGCAGATACGGGGGGCAGGATCCTTACGGGATGCGTCCTGCCGGCATGGCGGATCGCCAGCGGGTGATGATGCAAAAATACCAGAGGCCTGTTGTGCGGGTCCCCTGCCAACAGGTAACTCTGCTATGAAGAGGATCCGTCCAAATCAGGCCGGCAGCCGATGGTGCAGGAGAGGTGCAGCGGGAAAGGTGGTGTGTGCAAAAGATCCCGCTGCGGTGCTCTTCGACCGGCTTACTGGTTCCCACAATGCCGGTTGCGGTACGTTGAGTACCTCCATGACTGCAAAGATCAGCGTCACGCACCGGACCAGGAAGAGGAGGAGGACGTCCGCTGTATGCGGAGCATACCCCAGGTGCCTGATCATCGCCGTGAGTTGGGTGCAGTATTCGTAAAGCATTGTGATTACTCTCTGTTTTATAGAATACATTAAAATCTTGCTGGTTATTGCGAGAATTTTCGCAGTCATTTTCGCTATCCGGCTGACGATTGGCGTGCGATGGGCAGACGGGGATGGGGGAGTAAGGGTGGCGCGGGGTTTCCTGAATATCCTCTATTGGGTATACCTCAAGTCACAATCCTTAACGCACATCACCGTGAATAGAATGGTATTACAAGGGAGATCTTCCATGGCCCGGCAGAGTGCAAAGAACCAGAAGAGCAGCAACGGGGCAAACCTCGGTTTCGAGGCAACGCTCTGGGCTGCTGCTGACAAGCTCCGGGGCCATATGGATGCTGCGGAATACAAGCACGTGGTCCTGGGCATAACTCCTAAAAAAACCTGAAAATTTTCCATTCATTTACAGAACCTTTTTGTTCTCACGCACCAACCAATCTGTAAATACCTGAAAATTTTACAAAAATTTACAGATATTAGGAGTTCATGAGGAGTTCGGGTGCGGGATGAAAAAGCCACAGAAGCCGCCGGATTTCGGCAGGGTATGGTCGGATTACCTCGATAAGTATAATGATCTGGCCAGCAGAGTGAACCAGAAAAATGAGGAATCAGAAGAAATTCGCAAACTGATCCGGAAATACAACGAGCAGGAGTACATCCACTGGGATGATCTCCGGCGGAAGAAAATACCCTTTGATCCCATTACGTTCTGGTTCGTATTACGCACCATCCGCAGCACAAAATACCGGGAAATCCGGATTGGCGATGAAAACTTCCCTTTCTATATCCCGGAAAACTTCTCCAAACAACTCCATCTCCTCGACAAAGCCTCTCCCGCGTCGTTCGACTGGCTCTTTGGGAAATTCCAAAGCGAGGCGAATAAAAATCAATACCTCAGCAATTCCTTAATGGAAGAGGCGATCGCCTCCAGCCAGCTCGAAGGAGCCGCGACAACCCGGCCTGAGGCAAAGAAGATCCTCCGGGAAGGAAGGAAACCGAAAAATACTTCGGAACAGATGATCGTCAACAATTATCGGACGATAGGCCGGCTCAAGGAACTCAGGGACGAGCCGCTGTCGCGTGAGCTCATCCTTGAAATACACCGCGAGATCACACACGGGACGCTGGAAAGCGAAAGTGACGAGACCGATTTCCGGAACTGCGATGTCTGCGTCGGGAGCAGGGTGGATCCGACCCTGGTTTACCATTATGCCCCGGACTGCGCGAAACTCCCCGCAATGATTGACGATCTCATCGCATTTGCCAATAAAGACGACGAGTTCATCCATCCGATCGTCAAGGCAATCATCCTTCATTTCCTCATCGGGTATATCCACCCGTTCGTTGACGGAAACGGCAGGACCGCCCGGGCAGTCTTCTACTGGTTTGCTCTCAAGCATCACTACGACCTGCTGGAATACATCTCCATCTCCCGGATCTTCGTCCGCGCCCCGGTCCAATATACACGGGCATACCAGCTCACCGAGACCGACAGCAACGACATGACCTATTTCATCGATTTCAATATCCAGATCATCAGCCGGGCGCTGGAAGACCTGAAGAAATACATCATCAATAAAAAAGAGGAGGAAGCAGAATCCCTTCAGCTGGTCGAGCAGATCCCTGATCTCTCATTCCGGCAGGCAGAAATTCTCCGGGATTTCATCCGGCATCCGACCAGACCTTACACGATCAGTGAGATCTCCGGCAAATATAAGATATCCCTGCCTACGGCCCGTACAGATCTCCTTCTGCTGGAAGGGAAAGGGAAACTGAAGAAATACAAGGATGGGAAACGGCAGGTTTTCCTCTATAAAGGAGGGACGCGGCAATGACCCCCACCGCCCCCCGTCTTACCGAATCCCACGTTGAAGAGCACACGCTCGCATAGCTCCGGTACTTCGACTTGACGGTCAAGGAGAGTGTCAAGGCGCAGATGCGGGTCATGGTCAAGGGTATCATGACCAAATTCAACTACCCCCCCGGACACCCAACCGATGGCGGTTATCACCATTCTTGAGCAGGCCGAAATCCTGTGCGCTGATATCTGCGCATGATCCCGGCATCTGGTTTCAACCGGATCCCTGTTTTCAGATCGCAATCGCGATCACGATCGCGATCGAAAAACCGATCCGGATCGATCGA
>JBFYKS010000021.1:0-5684 GCA_041305785.1 Methanoregula sp.
CATCTTTTTTCATGAAACGTGTCGGACTCATCATCAACCCGATTGCGGGGATGGGCGGGTCGGTGGGTCTCAAGGGTACGGACGGGAACGTTGAGGAGGCACGGCGGCGGGGCGCAGTCCCCCGTGCACAGGATCGCGCCGGAATTACCCTCGGGCTGCTCGCAGATGATCCGAATATCCACTGGATCACCTGTTCCGGCAGCATGGGGGAAGGTGTCCTGACTCGCGCCGGCATTGTGAATTTTGAGACCGTTTATACTCCGGCCCCCGAGAGTACGAGCCGCGATACGATTGAGGCTGCACAGCGGGTTCTTGAAGCCGGTGCAGATCTCATCCTCTTCTGTGGCGGGGACGGGACGGCACGGGACATCTTCTCCGCGGTTGGCCGCACCATTCCGATCCTGGGGATCCCCGCGGGTGTGAAGATGTACTCTGCGGTCTTTGCCGTTGACCCGCAGGTGGCAGCAGAGCTGGTGCGGGAATTTGACCTGCACAAGCTCCGCGACTCAGAAGTGATGGATGTTGACGAGGAGGCGTACCGCAACAATGTCTTAAAGACACGGTTGTTCGGGATTGCCCGGACACCCGCGTCACCCGGCAGGGTACAGGCCTCAAAGCAGGTATATGAAGAAGGGGACGAGGAGCGGGCAAAGGCCGCGATTGCGCAATTCATCGACGAGATCCTCCTGCCGGGGACGCTCTACATCATCGGGGCCGGCACCACAACCGAAGCCCTGACACGGAGGCTGGGTATCAGAAAGACGCTCCTTGGCGTGGACGCGATCCGGGACCGGCGGCTTGTTGCTACCGACTGCGATGAGAAGAGACTTCTCGCTCTTGCGGAAAAATACCCGGATACCCGGATCATCCTCAGCCCGATCGGTGCCCAGGGTTTCATCCTCGGCCGCGGGAACCAGCAGATCAGCGCTGAACTTGTGCAAAAGGTCGGGATTGCAAAACTGATCGTGATCGCAACCCCGCACAAGCTGGCGGAGCTCCCGTACCTGTACGTTGATTCCGGTGATTTGGCCCTTGACGCTCTGTTCGGCGATACCATACAGGTGATCTCGGGATACCGGATTGCCCAGCGCAAGAAGATACACCGGTGATTTTTTCACTCCTTTTTAAAAACGTTGATTACATTCAGACGCTCTCGGGGGCTCCGCTATCGCTCTGCCCCCGCCGCTGATGCAGCCCCCGCCTTGTGATAAAGACGTTTTACCTTAACAAAGCAAGCCAATAAGGAATGGTTTTAAAACGGCAATTGAGGCCGCCGCGGGGCGCCCAAACGGGAGCGGCGGCAAGCATCGTAATGGGGGTATGGGGGCATCAGCCCCCATTTTTACGATTGAGAATTTTTTTTGGAAAAAAAAGGGATTATTCCGCCGCCGGTGCCTGCGGGGGTTTTAATAGCGCCCATGCGATGACGAATCCGATCACGGCAAGTGCCAGCACATACGGGAAGACGCCAAGGTAGGATCCCGTCGAGGTCTTGATGAACCCGGCCAGTTGTGGCCCGGCAATGGCACCCGCTCCGTAGGCGAGGAAGACCACCCCATAGCATCGCGGGTAATCGGAGGTGCCGAAGTAGAATCCGGTGCTTGCCGGGGCGATGGCGAGCCATCCCCCAAGGCAGCCCCAGAGGATGACGAACGCGATGATGTACATCAGCTCTCCCGGGAACTGCCAGAGGAGCAGGGAGGCTCCTGCTATCAGGATGAAGGAGAGCAGTGCTGCGTTCCTCGGGTTGAACCGGTCGGTTATCGCGCCAAAGACCGGCCGGCCAAACCCGTTGAAGATCGCAAAGACCCCGACGAGCATGACCGCAAGCCCCGCCTCGACCCCGATGTCCGTCCCGACCGGCTTTGCTATGGAGATGGCCATCAGCCCCGCAAGGCAGCCGATGAAGTAGCAGAGCCAGAGGCCGATAAACGTGGGAGATCGGATCATCTGGTTCCGCCGGAACTCGCAGGTCACTGCCTGGCCGGCGACCGGTGCCGGGGCGGCCCAGCCCCGGGGTGTCCACCCGGCTGCCGGGAACTTCAGCGGCAGGGCCAGGAGTATCGTTAAGATGACAAACGCGATGCCGAAGATCCGGAACGTGGTCATGACCCCGTATGCGCCGATAAGCCAGCCGGCAATGTTTGCCGTGAAGAAGGCCGAGAACCCGAAGCCAAGGACCGTGAGCCCGACGGCAAGACCCCGGCGGTCCGGGAACCACCGGGCAGCAACCGCGACCGGGACGCCGTACGCGATCCCGACCCCGATGCCCCCGATGATCCCGTACACCACGTACAGCATCGGGACCGAGGTGGCAAAGGAGGCAAGCAGCCAGCCAAGGCCGGTCAGTACCCCGCCGACAATCGTGATGTTCCGGGGCCCGTACTGCTCGATATACTTCCCGGTAAACGGCATGGCCACGGCAAAGAATGCCAGGAACACCGAGAACGGCAGCAGGATGTCGCCTGCGGTCACGGTCTGTCCCAGCTCATTTGTAAAGTAGGTGGTCAGGGGTGCGACAAAGACGCTCCAGGAGTAGATGGTTCCAAGGCAGAGGTTGATGATGAGTCCCAGCAGGACGAGCATCCACCGGCCTTTTTCCGGTTCCATTCCCATGATGGTTTCTGTTGTGTTTTCACTCATGATAGTGCCTTTTTTTATTAAATCCTGGAAAAAATTTCCGGGGTGGTTCCTGGGGATTTACTCCTCCAGGGTCGAGATGTCGCCGGGATCGATTCCCATCTCCTGGGCTTTTAAGACCCGGCGCATGATCTTGCCGCTCCGGGTCTTGGGCAGTTTCTCCACGAAATCAATCTCGTGGGGCATGGCAATCGGCCCGATGGTGGTCCGGACATGGTGCAGGAGATCCTGCTTGAGTTTGTCGCTTGGCTGGTGACCCATAATCAGGATGACGAACGCCTTGATGGAGTTCCCCTTCACCGGATCCGGTTTCCCGATGACTGCAGCCTCGGCAACCGCCTTGTGGGAGACGAGCGCGCTCTCCACCTCCGCGGTACCGATGTTATGGCCCGCGACCAGGATGATGTCGTCAGCCCGCCCGAGGATCATGATGTTCCCGTCCTTGCCCTTGACCGCCAGGTCGCCGACCGCATAGACCCCGTCTATGGTGTACCAGTACTTGCGGTACCGCTCGTCGTCTTTGTACACGGTACGGAGCATCGATGGCCACGGGGATTTGACGACCAGCAGCCCCCCGGTGCCGGGCTTGACGGAGTTGCCGTTCTTGTCCACGACATCTGCCTCGATGCCGGGGATCGGCTTGCCCGCAAAGCCGGGGCGCATGGGTTCACCGATCATGGTCGTGATCATGTGCATGCCGGTCTCGGTCTGCCACCACGTGTCAAGGATGGGGATCTTTGATTTCCCGATGACCTTGTAATACCACTCGAACGCCTCCGGGTTCAGGGGTTCACCAACCGATCCGATGATCCGCAGGGAGCTTAAGTCATATTTGTTCGGCCAGCTCTCCCCCATCTTCATGAACATCCGGATGGCGGTGGGTGCCGTGTAGAAGATCGTGATCTTCTGCTCCTCGATAAGATTCCAGAAACTGCCCGCATCCGGGTAGTCCGGGGTCAGCTCGGAGATGAAGACCGTTGCACCGACTGCAAGCGGCCCGTACACGATGTAACTGTGGCCGGTGATCCACCCGGGGTCCGCCGTGCACCAGTAGATGTCATTGTCCTTCATGTCAAAGACGTACTTGCTGGTGTAATACGTTCCCACCATGTAGCCCCCGCAGGTGTGGACGATCCCCTTGGGCTTGCCGGTGGAGCCGCTGGTATAGAGGATGAAGAACGGGTCCTCGGCATCCATCACTTCGGGCGGGCAGTGATCGGACATCCCCTCCATCATCTCGTTGAAGTCGAGTTCGCGCTCGTTGAGGCCCACCTTAGGTTCCCTGCGCCGCAGGACAACCACGTGCTCCACGGAGGGGGCATCGATGATAGCCTCGTCCACGATCGCCTTGAGCTGGATCGCCTTGCCGCGCCGGATCGAGATGTCCGCGGTGATGACAACCTTAGCCTCGGCATCCTGGATCCGCATGTTCAGCGCGGCAGAGCCAAAACCGCCAAAGACAACGCTGTGGACGGCGCCGATCCGTGCGCAGGCGAGCATTGCTATCAGCTGCTCGGGAACGAGCGGCATGTAGATGCAGACGCAGTCGCCCTTCTTCACGCCAATCTTTTTGAGGGCATTGGCAAAGCGTGAAACCTGGCTTAAGAGGTTCTGGTACGTGAAGATCCGCTCCCTGCCTTCCTCACCCCGCCAGATCAGGGCAACCTTGTTGCGCCGGTTGTCGTTGACATGCCGGTCAAGACAGTTTGCCGTGATGTTCAGCTTTGCGTTCGTGAACCACCTGGCATAGGGATAGTTCAACTCTTTGACTGCGTCCCAGGGTTTGATCCAGTCCAGCTCCTTTGCCATCCTCTCCCAGAACCCGTCCGGGTCTGCCAGGAATTCATTGTACGCTTTCTGGTAATCTCCCATCCATGCATTCTTCTTGTATTCCGGGTCGGGAGTGTAGGTTTTCACATCCTCGACAAGCCTGACATCGAAGTCTTCCGTCATGTCTCACCTATTTATCATTATTAATCATGCATAACATCGTATTTAAAAGTTTGTCGAAACCCGATTCGACAATTGCCACTATCCAAAATCGTCATCGAAGAAAGAAGCGCAGGACCAAAAAAAGCAAGAGACTGAGGGGGAACCCCCTCAGAACTCTCACGAATATAACAAGAGTTATGTATCCGGGTTTTTTAATATAGGGTTGATGCTGAAGAAATTCAAGGGTTGTGTGCTGGGTGCGGCAATCGGCGATGCACTGGGGATGCCCCACGAGAGTGGCGCCCCGAACCTGAAGAAGATGAAATACGGGTACCGGCGCGCTTACAAAAATCACCCGAACGAAGCATTAACCCCCGGGCAGTACACCGATGATACCCAGCTGGTGATCCTTGTCGGCACCCTGCTTGCTGACGGCAGGTTCAATGAAGAGCGGTACGCTTCTGCCCTGCGAGAACTTTATGCAAAGGGTGCCCTCAGGTTTCCGGATGGGTCGGTTGCCTCTGTCTGCGAGCATTCGGAAAAGATGGATGAACCCCGCAAGGGGGTAAAGTCCACAACCGCGGGTTGTCTCCCGATAGCGATCCCGTTTGCCCTTGCGTATCCCGACATGAGCGAAGCCTGCGAGCGGGCAGTCCGGGCATGCAACGTGACTCATACGCACCCGGCAGCCCACGCTGCCGTCTCCACCCTGACAACCCTCCTGCACCACACCCTCCATGAAAGTCCTGATCCCATCGGGCGGGCGCTTTCCAAGGCGCAGGTGGAAGATGAGGTGCTTGGAGGGAAGATCAGGAATGCCCTTGTCCTTGAAAAAGAGGGGATGGACACCGAGACCGCCCTCCTGAAGATCGGCCACGACGTTTCCGTCTACCAGACCCTCCCCATCGCCTTCTTCCTCATGAGCCGGTACTCCCACCCGCCGGACCTCCTCACGGTCTCTGCAAACACCGGGGGAAATTCCGATACCATTGCCCTCATCTGCGGGGCATACCTTGGCGCGGCAAAAGGGATCGAGTGGCTCCCTGAAGACCTGCTCGAAGGTCTCGAAGATCGCGAGCGCATCGAACTGCTGGGCCAGCGGCTGCACACGA
>JBFYKS010000022.1:0-15592 GCA_041305785.1 Methanoregula sp.
ATTTTTTTTAGAAAATTTGTATGTGGAGAAAACCTCTTTTGCAAAGATGGGGGTTGAGACCTCCATACCCCCAATAACGATAACAGCCGCCGCCCCGTAGGGCGCCCCGCGGCGGATCAAAATGGATGAAAAATAACATTTTATTGCTCTGTAGAAACGTGCATGAACGGTAAGGTTCACACAAGAACGATGAAAATCGGATGAAAAATTGAACATACCCGTCCTCGCCCGTATCCTTCTCGCTCCTTATGGGGGTGGTAATCCTCCCATCATCGCGCAATGGTCCAGGGCTTACGGATCCGATAGTGCTCCATATGATGTTCCCGCAGGACATTCGGACAGATGAATCCGATTGGGGCGTTTTCATGAGGAAACCTCTTTTGCAGAGATGGGGGCAGATGCCCCCAATTTACTCCGGAGATGGTTGCCGCGTACTAAAAAGGGCCAACCACGGCGGCCTCAATTACCCGTCAATCCAATAGTGCCAGAATTTTTCATTCCTGAGTACCGGCAATACGCCGCCACCACACGTTCACTTTTTAAAAAAAGTGTCCTTCACCCGGAAGACTTGGCTTTTTACTTTTTCCAGCCAAGTTTTGTAAGCAGGTTAGCCGTTTCGTCCGCTGCTTTCTCTTTTGGTGCCCGGGGCTGCACAACCAGCGTGATCGCATCTTTGAGGGCGATGCTCTTTGATTTTTCCTTGCAGAGGATATAATCGCCATTGAACCGCCGCAGGGCTTTGGTGAACGCATCCAAGATCTTTTTGCGGTTCCTGAGATCATTTTTATTGAGTTTCATTAAGTGTTCGAAGATCGAGATGTCGATGAGCGTGCTTGCCATCCAGCTGATCTCGCAGGTATAGCCGAAGATCCAGGCAATGTGGGAGTTCCGGGTGGTCGAGATGAAATCGTCGATATTGTTGCCGATATTGCAGGAACTGATGAGCACGCCCTCGATGTTTGAGTAGTTCGCGGCATTTTTTACCGCCTTGAACATGGCAGGCAGTTTTATCCCGCTCCGGGATTTCAGCCCGCCGATGCGTTTACCGGTCCCGTGCGCCGCAATGTACAGGAACAGCCGGTCCTCGCGGGTATTGGTGAGATCGTCCTCAAGCGCGTGGCGGAACCCTTCCTTTTCGTAAAAATTCGCATAATAGATATTGAAGTCCCCCTCAATACTCTCAAGGCCTTCAAAAAACTGCAGTACGGACGGGCGCTTTGGCTTCTCCTCCGGAGTCCACCAGAGTCCCTCAATGACAAGGAGTGCGGTCGTGGTCATGGCATCATCACGCGGCAGGGATTTGCCAACAACTAGAGAAGAGCCGGACACGTGATAAACTTACCCTTCCGGTTCCTGCCTGCTTCCGAATCTTTAAATCCCATGCAGGACGAGCCTGTACCATCATCCCTGCCATGCGGTTTTCACCGGCAGGGTTTTTTTTAATTGGTCCCGCCATGCCAGATCCAGAAAACCCCTGCTGCCCGAAGTCTCCGGAGGAATGTTCATCCGACCTCATCACCCCCTCATTGCCGGCCGGAATGACGCTTGAGAGCCTCATCGATCTCACCGGAGAGATGGAGCACCTCAACGAACTGGTCATGCTCCATCTCGACAAGGGAGGCGGGTTCACCTGTACGGCCGCGTACTTTTCTACCGTGCAGCCCATTTTGGACCTGCTCGAAGCCGCAATCCGCGTGCGCTACCGGGAGGGCATGACAAAAGATGAGATGAAACTCATCATCCAGGAATGGATTGATGAGGAGATCTGCCTTCTCCAGTAAGGATCAGATCAGGCCCGCTGCCCAGGCACCCATATTCTCTACACCCTGCGAGATGACCTGGACCGGGTCGACCCCGAGCAGGGGGAAGAGGAAGATGAAGTAGAGGACGGTCCCAAGTATGCTCCCGAGATTTCCAAGCGCTGCTACGAGCACCACCTTGAAGAGCGGGACTTTTGCCATCTCGGTTAACGACTCGGTCTCGTAGATCTTCCGGAAATCCGTGAGGGGCGGCTGCCGGACGCGGGCTTCAACATAGGCCCCCACCCAGCCGGCCTGGAGCATGGGGTTGAGCGAGGTCATCCATGCAACACAGAAACAGGCAAGCGCCGAGTACGGGTGGCCTCCGGCCAGGAGAACAAAAAGGCCAGAGAGGACCCCGTGGATGACCACCCAGAAGATGAATGCCTCGAAGAGCACTCCCATGCCCACACCGGAGAACCAGATTGCCGCAAGGAGGAAGGCAAAGAGACCGGTAACCGCAAACCCGAAGATCTTTCCCCACGGGAAGGACCGGGGCTCGGCCGTGAGTGCACTGAACGGAGGGAGGGTATCAGGGTTCGCGAGATACCCGCTAATCCCCTGGCGGTGCCCGGCGCCGACTATGGCAAGGATCTTCCCCTCAGGCCGCTGGGCTTTGAGGAGGACCAACTGGTGCGCGATGTATGCGTCCCGTTCATCGATGAGCGCCCGGGCGCCGCTCGGGGAGAACTTCCGGAACTCTTCCATGACGATATCGATGACATCCTGGTCTTTTAAGGACTCGATATCGATCTCCTGCCCGTTGTCAACCTCGGCAATGGAGAGGATGAGCGCCCACCCCATCTTTATCTTCTCGATGAATCCAAGCGAGTTCCAGAACCGGAGAAGGGTGATCCGGATGTCGCGGTCAACAAGGGCGATGGGAATGTTGCGTTTTTCGGCTTCCTCAATTGCGGCTTTCATCTCGGCGCCGGGCTCGACCCCCACATCAAAGCCGATCTTTCGCTGGAGATAGGCAAGCAGCCACTGGACGAGCAGGGTGTTGAAGTTCTTGACTTCAAGGACATCGTTTACCGAAGGATCGGCACCCTGTCGCTTTATGGCAGCAAACCGGCCCTGGTCAAGTTCGATTGCCACGATCTCCGGTTGGTAATCCTCGATCGCAAATCTGACTTCATCGACACTTGCCTGCGAGACATGTGCGGTCCCGATAATTTTTATCTCAGCCATCTGCCACCGTTATGCCACTACTATAGGCGCTGCACCAAGATAAGCGATGAGGTAATAAAAAGCACCCATTTTCCCCGGTTCACCGGATCTGGAAATTTGGATCCGGCGGGGTCAGGCTCCGGCTGTCGTCCTCGAGCCCCTTGAGGAGCCCGAGCGTCAGGATGAGGACGGGGACGATCTCAAGCCGGCCCAGCCACATGAGGATGATGAAGATCCATTTGATGGCGATCGGGCTTGCGGCCCCGATGAGCCCGACCGACAGGCCGACATTCGAGAGCGCTGATACCAGCTCAAAGACCACCTCTTCCATGCGAAACGACGTGATGTAGAGGTGAAGGGTGAGGATTGTTGCAACAAAGATGGTCAGGACGTAGATGACGATGACAAGCATGTTTTTGGAGATGGCAAGCTCCGAGACTTCCCGGGATTCCATCCTGCCGCCGACCCGGAACGGCACCAGCACCCGGCTGGAGACAAAGAACCTCCTGAACCACCACCGGATTCCATGGTAGGCGAGCTGGATGCGGTTCACCTTCACGCCGCCGGCCGCACTTCCCATTGCCCCGCCAATGAACATCATCATTGCCACGACAGCCAGCGGGATGGTTGCCCAGAGATGGGGACTCGCGTTCTGCAGGCCGCAGGTGCAGAGACCGGAGATGGCGGTGAACGTTCCCTGCCGGAATGCCTCATCGAGAGGAAGGGTTCCAAAGAGCCAGAGGTCAAGAGAGACAAGGATCGATCCCAAAAGAGCAATGAGCAGGAGCGCACGGACGGTCCTGTCCCGGAGCATATTCCGGATCTTGCCGTGGTACATGAGGAGGAAGAACTTGAAGGGCATGGCTCCCGTGATCATGACCGGGATTAAGAGAACCTCGAGCAGCGGGTTGTTATAATACAACAGTCCGCCGGCATGGAGAGTGAACCCGCCGGTGGCGATTGCCGCCATGACAAGATTGAGGGCATCCCAGAGCGGGATGTCTGCCAGCATGAGGAGACCGGTGAAGGCAAAGGTCAGGACAAGGTAGATCATCCACATCCGCCGGCTCGTGGCATCGGTTGCGGACAGCAGCGCATCCACCCGCCCTTCGGACTTGTACATGCGGAAGAGGGAGACCCGGGTCTTCCCCCGCAGCGAGATACTGAACGCGATGATCCCGATGCCGCCGATCCAGTGCGTAAACGATCGCCAGAAGAGGAGTGTCTGGGGCGTGGTGTCAAGGGACGCAATCATCGAAAACCCTGTTCCGGTCCAGCCGGACATTGCCTCAAAGACGCTGTCGGTAAACGACATCTGGAGGCCGAACATGAAGGGGAGTGCGCCGATGATGGCAATTGCCACCCAGGAGAGGGTGATTGCCGCAAGCGTCACGGTTGACGAGGGTTCCACATCCTCGTGGGGGATATGGGAGATGATGAACCCGAGGATGAGGAAGGTGAGAGGCGCCGTTGCCATGGGAACGAGCAGGTTCCATTCGCCAAAGATGGCGAGGACGAGGAAGGGCAGGAATGAGACAATGCCCAGAAATTCGAAGATGAGCCCCATGTCATGGGCGATCATGGCAAGGTGGCCGGTGCGTTTCATGGGTCACTCGTAAGTGTTTTTCTCTGTTTTCAGAGTTATGGGTATCGATTGCGCAGGGCCTTTTGCCCGGGTGGTGCAGAAGACACTTTTTTTAACCACCGGGGCCGGAACATTAGATACACGGTAAACCATGAACGTCTTCAAGTCCGACCAGTTCCCCTTCATCCTGATGGTCATCCTTGCCGTATCCTGCATCGTGGTCTTCTGGTCGATCATGGATATGGTGCTCCTTGGGGCATCGCTTGCCATCGTGCTCATCCCGCTCCACCGCAGGCTTCTCGCCCGGACCCGGCCGGCCATCTCTGCAGCGTTCATCACGCTCGTTACCCTTGCCCTGTGCAGTCTGCTTGCCTATGTGACTTTTGTCATCTTCACCTCAAATGCAGCAACGCTCACTATCATGTTTGCCACGATCGGGAACTGGATCGATAACCCGGCCACAAACCCCCTCGCGTATGGCATCCCGCTCAGCAAGGCAAATCTTTCCGGAATGCTCTTCCAGGCCGATGCCATCTTTGTGAGTTTCACCGATACGATCATCAAGTATCTCAACATCATCATCTTCAAGCTCTTCACCTTCTACTTTACCCTCTTCATCCTGCTTCTCCATGGCGATGAGCTCAAAAGCCGGATCATGGAACATCTCCCGCCATCCATGACCGAGTACGTGACCCGGCTCTCGGAGGTTACGGTCGATACGCTCTATGCGATCTACGTTGTCCAGATTGCCATCGCGGTCCTCACGTTCTTCCTCGCACTTCCGGTCTTTTACCTGCTCGGGTACGGCAACATCCTCTTTTACTCGTTCTTTGCCGCGTTCTGCGAACTCATCCCGGTGCTGGGATCGTCTGCCACCTTCATCGTCATCGGTGCCTATGCATTTGCGCTGGGCGATATGCAGGGCGTGCTCATCCTCTTCTTCCTCGGATATTTTGTGGTTGCCCTCCTGCCGGAGATCTGGATTCGCCCGGTGCTTGTGGGCAGGCGCGTGAAGATCCACCCGGTCATCATGTTCATCGGCATCATCGGCGGCATCCTGACCATGGGGCTTGCGGGCTTTGTGCTCGGGCCGGTCATCATCGTGCTCCTCATCAACACCTACCGCATGTATATCCGGGACCGGAAAGACCGCACCCTGCCCGGGGTTTTCAGGCACAACAAATCCTGAACAGGAACAATAAAAGAGAAAGGATTATCCCTGTTTCAGGATACCGGTATGAACCAATGTTCAAAGGAAAGGTCACCCCGTCAGATATTGTCAAATCGATGGGACTGGTGTTTGGCGATATCGGCACAAGCCCGATTTACGCGCTGACTGCCATCTTCTTACTCATTCCCCCGACTAAAGAGAACGTGATGGGGATCCTTTCCCTCGTCATCTGGACGATGACCATCCTCGTGACTTTCGAGTACACCTACCTTGCCATGCATATCGGGAAGAAAGGTGAGGGTGGCACCATCGTGCTCAAGGAGACCCTGCTGCCGCTGTTGAAGTCCGGCAACCAGGCGGCGTTCGTCTCGCTCCTTGCCATCATCGGCATCTCGCTCTTTATCGGTGACGGGGTCATCACGCCGGCGATCAGTATCCTCTCGGCTGTTGAAGGCATCCTCCTGATACCGGGATTCTCGGCCACCCCCCAGACCACGCTGATGATCATTGCCGGAGTCATCGCGATTCTTCTTTTCTCGTTCCAGACAAAGGGCACGGAGAAGGTGGCGTTCACGTTCGGGCCGATCATGGTTCTCTGGTTCATTGCCCTTGCCGGCTTTGGCCTGATGGCGCTGGTGAGTGCCCCTTCGGTGCTGCTTGCCATCAGCCCGATGTTTGCCATCAACTACCTGATCAGCCACGGGCTTGAAGGGCTTTTGATCCTCTCTGCGGTCATCCTCGTTGCAACCGGCAGCGAGGCACTCTATGCCGATATGGGCCACCTTGGTCGTGAGCCGATCATCAAATCCTGGTATCTTGTCTTCTGTGCCCTCACGCTCAATTACCTCGGGCAGGGGGCGTATGCCATGGCACACCCGGATGCGCATAACATCCTTTTTGAGATGGTCTTTTCCCAGGCACAGATCCTCTATGTCCCGTTCCTCATCATGAGCATCGCGGCAACGGTGATTGCCTCGCAGGCCATGATATCGGGTATCTTCTCTATCGTGTACCAGGCTATCACCACCCGGATCCTGCCGCTTCTGCGCATCGATTACACCTCCCCGCAGCTCCGGTCCCAGATCTATATCGATGTGATGAACTGGCTGCTGCTCTTGGCCGTTCTTGTCGTGATCCTTATCTTCCGGACCTCCGAGAACCTGACCCTTGCGTACGGTCTTGCGGTCAGCGGGGATATGGCTATTACCGGTATCTTCCTGGTGATGATCCTTGCCTACCGCGGGGAGATCTTCAAGACCCTGTTTGCCGTCGGGATCCTCTGCGTGAACTTCACGTTCCTGTTTGCGACCTTTAACAAGATCCCGCATGGCGGGTATATCTCGCTCCTCATCGCGTTCATCCCGTTCATGATCATCATGATCTTCATCTACGGCCAGCGAAAACTCGCCGCCGCGTTGAGCCCGGTGCCGCTTGACGATTTCCTGCCGGAGTTTAACAGGATGTACGGGTCGGTCAACCGGATCGCGGGCACCGCGCTCTTCTTTGCCCGGGACTTCCGGAAACTTCCCCAGTACATCCCGCGGATCATGTTCACGAACAATATCCTGTATGACGACAACATCGTCATCTCCATCATCCGCACCGAGCAGCCGTTCGGCGTTACGTGGGGGTTCACCCGCGAGATAACCAAAGGGCTCTCCATCTTTGAGATCTATCTTGGCTACATGGAGATCGTGGATATCGGCAGGATCTTAAAAGAGGCCGAGATCGAGGAGAAGACGATCTTCTACGGCATGGAGGACATCGTCACGACTCACGCGCTCTGGCGGGTGTTTGCGGCGATCAAGCGGCTGTCGCCCTCGGTGGTGCAGTTCTACAAGCTGCCGTCCGACAAGATCCATGGCGTCGTGACCCGGGTGGATATGTGAGGGAGAAAATATTCCTGCCCCGCCCTGTCATCTCCAGCCGGCATCCGGGATATGACCGCCTGCCGATATGCTCTTATCGCAAACGGACAAACTATCCCGGCAGGCAGGAGTTTTGCAGATACCCCGGGTATACCGGCTGCTTTTTGCAAAGGAACAACTCTTCCGGTAACTGCTCTTTCGCGTGGATATCCGAGTCTGGTCAAAGGAGCGGGATTTAGGGTCCCGTCGCGCAGGCGTTCGCAGGTTCAACTCCTGCTCCACGCATCCGGGCGCCAAGTTCGATGCTTCAGTTTCCAAATTTTAAGCCAGTCTGGTTGAATAAGGAAAAATTGACGGTGATACGGGCAAGGGGCCAACCGAATCCGGGAAATGTGGATCCAGTGCCCCCACAATCTTACAACGACTTCCTGAAGAATGCAGGCAATTTTTGCGCATTCCCGTGAATCAGGATTTTGATATTCTTAAACTCAAAATGCCCGTTCATGACAAAGGCATTTTCTGATACTGGAAGGAAAACTCTCAATCAATGGTGGATCTATGTATCATTCATGTCCCGATTGTCGCGACGGATGTCCCCTTTATGTCCCCTTTATGTCCCCTTTGAGAGAAGATGCAGATGACAGGATGTAGTATGTACCTTTACCCGTGGTTCCGATCTGTGTCAGAATTCCGTTATCACACAATCCCTTGAGATCCCGGGACGCTGTTTTGCCCGTGATTTTCCGGGGTGTGAGCGCAATAAACTCCTTGTTGGTAATTCTGCCATTTTTTTTCACGTGCAGGACTGCTTTTACCTGACGCTCATTCAGCCCCATTTGTGTGAGGGATTCCTCCGTGAAGAGTTCTTTGCGCATTGTCAGGGTAAGACCCCATGCATCGGTCTGGAATTCAGGCTCGGGTAGCCCGGCATCTGCAAATGAGGTGACTATCCTCTGGATGCCGGAACCGTACCGCTCGATATACCCGGCGAGATAGAAGATCCTCGCGATCAGCGGATTACGGGGGATGGACTGGGGTTGTGCCTTCAGTTGCTCGATTGACAGCCCTTTCGGCAGACCGCCGGGATTATGGAACCAGATCGCATCATCATAGATTTTTATCATGATCTGCTCGTTCTTCCTGAAATAATCCCGGTGGACCAGTGTATTCATGAGCGCTTCACGGAGTGCGGGGAGCGGGTAATCCCAATGTTCCTTGCGCTCCGGTGTTTCGCCCGAAATCTCGTAACGCACATTGATAAAATTCCTGAGCGCTTCTTCGCCATCGCTGAGCTGATGGAAAAGGTTCCCGTCAATCCAGCGATCCCCTATGATGGTTGCTCCATCTTTGAACCGGCCTATACGAAGTACCGCGTCCGACAGATATTTGTCCTGTTTTTTCCCGAACAGCAAGAATGCTGCGTTGGTCAGTTGATCCCCGGTCACGAGCCCGAGCCGGGTGAGTATCGTTCCAACCGGTTCGTGCTCATCGGCAACGGAAAGCCGCCCGGCACTTTTTGCCAGACGCACGAAGAGTCGGACCGTTTCTTCGTCAATATCCGCAAGTCCGTGCTGCGAGGGAAGGCCGTCCCATTCAATACCTGATATAAGGAATTCTTTGAGTTCTTCGATGTCCATCATCCGCGTGGTGTTTCCCACCCGCGTGTAATACCGGCCTTCGTAGGCAACCGTTGCTTTACTCGTCTTCACGTCGATTCGGACCAGGGTTTTCCCTTCGCACGTGACCGGCTCGATAACGGGGTGAATTGCAAGTTTGTTGACAATGGTATCGGAGAGTTCCTTGAGATCGGCATTTGAGCAGCGATACCCGGTGATCTCTTTTTTGTCAGATACGCCAATGAATACGACTCCCCCGTTTGTATTGGCAAACGCAGACAATGTCTTGAAGAGTGCGGGATTCGGTTTTTCTTTGAATTCGAGTTCCCGCGTTTCGATCTCGTTAAGGAGTTGGTCAAGGGTCATGAGCGAATGGTCCCAGGAATTTGTACTGAAGTTAGTGTTTTCTTTCTTTTTCTGGTTATTGCTCTGGCCGGGGAGGTTTTCATACCTTGTGTAACACGGGTAATATGCAAGAGGGCATTGTGTACCATTTTCCTGGTTCCATGATACACAACAAAGACCACCCGGAAAGAAAAGGGTCCCGTCGCGCAGGCGTTCGCAGGGTTGTACTCCTGCTCTAACAGAAGGTGTTCTCATATTCTCTAAAAAACCGTTATAAAAATTTTTCATCAATAACCCCAATGAAATAGCGAACGATACAACCTCCTTACTTCAATTCCATTCATGAGAATTTCATCCACCCGGACCTGACAGCCTTTTAATCGAGGAGTTTTTTATTTTCTGAGGTAGTTCAACGATACCCTTTTTCCCCGATCTCCAGAGTAAAGGTTGGGACTGTGCCAATGGGAGCGGCACACAATACCGGGATCGTGCCGTAGCTTTTCTTGCCATTGAGGATCGGCACTCAAAAATGGCATTCCACCTGACATAAATATAATATCCACAACCCACCATTGTTGTTCATGGAACCCGTAACGCGGATCGTTCTTGATCCGGAGATTTTGACCGGCAAACCGATAATCCGGGGGACACGGATATCGGTAGATTTCGTTCTTGAACTCCTTGCATCCGGATGGACCGAATCATCAATTATTCAGGAATATCCCGGCATCGGGCACGATGACATCATTGCCTGTATCCGGTATGCACAGGAGATAGTCAAATCTGAACGGGTTTTTTCCACTCATACCGGAGAGAAGATAACCGGATGAGATTTCTGGCCGATGAGAACATCCCTGGTTCGGTTGTCCGTTCGCTCAAAGCAAACGGGTTTGATATCTGCTGGATCAGGACTGAATCTCCGGGGATTTCCGATATCGAAGTAATCCGGCATGCGCACCGAAAGAACCGCATTATCCTCACTTTTGATAAAGACTTTGGTGAATATGCGGTGAGGTATCATGACTTCCCAGCATCGGGTATTATCCTCTTCAGGTTGCACCGTATGCCCCCCGCATCCATTTCATCCTATATCGTTGAGGTGATTATGTCGCGGAGCGATTGGGAAGGTCACTTTTCCGTTGTCGATCAGGACCGGATTCGCATGAGGCCTCTCGTGCACTAACGAATCTGCAGGAAATCCGGTTTGATGGTGCAGGTGTTAGCAGAATTATACTCCCTGCTCCACGCATTAACGTGGTCAAAAAAAAACCAAATGTTTTTTATGGTTTCTCGCATTTTCCTACAGGGATCGATAAACAATGGATCATCGACCAGTCGGACCGGGTTCCCGCTGCCATAAACCCGGAAATTGTCTCGCGAGGATGAGAACACTTCCCTTTGGGGGAAATTTCCGGATATCGCCCACTCACGGGCATATTTTTTGCTGTTGTATCTGGCCAACAAATGTATTATCAGGTACAGCAAAATCTCCTTCATTGGATGAAATGGGGGTACGATCATGACGAAAACGATTGAAATTGTGTATGAAGATAAGGTCTCCAAACCAATCGGTCCGGTCAATGGTCTTTAAAGAACATGACCGCATGGTAGCAATACCCGCCACGCGACCGGATAAAAAAGGGCTCAGGGATCTGGCCGGAACATTAACCCATGATGAAGCCAGCGCCATGCAGGAACTCATCGTTTCGGAGTTTGAAACCATTGAAGGTTCCTGGTAACCGGGATTTTTTCGGCACCGGGTAATTGTGCCGGGGGGATTTTCCTTTTAAGAAAAACAGGCTCCTTTCTTCAAAATTATCATTGCCTATAGCGAACTATAATTCATTATGGGAATGACAACGGTTCAGCTTCGGCCGGAGACCAAAGCGAAACTGGATCACCTGAAACTCCATCCCCTTGAGACCTATGACAAGCTGATTGATCGGCTGGCTGATGCGGCATTTGATGATGAAGACCTCACTGCTGAAGAGATTGAGGATATCCGGGCAAGCGAGAAGGATATTGCGGCCGGCCGCACCCGCAGTCTCAAGGAGATCATGAAGGATCTTGGGGATGACAAGGCAATACGCTCCATGGGGGAATAATGGTCTACCGGGTGCGGTTCACCCACCGGGCGGAGAAAAAGTTCGCAGCATTGCCGCAGAGCACACGTATCAGGATCATACGATCCCTTGAAAAATATGCTTCCGATCCATTTCAGTATCATGATGTGAAAAAAGTAAAAGGGTGCCCTGCAGATAAACCACGATTCCGCATCAGGATCGGGGAATACCGCGCTACGTTCCGGATTATCCAGGACCCGTTGATTGTCCAGAGTTGTTGCTGTGGGAAATAAGAAGAATTTTGAATACTGACCCCCCATCCCCCCTAAAGCCAACCCTCCGCGAGGCGTCCCCCATCATTCTTTATCGGAGCGGGGCAGCGTGATCGAATGGCTCTCCCCCGCCTCCCCGCAGGGGAACCTGCCTGCCCGGGACATGCTGCTGTTGCGGTCGTGTTTTTTTTAGAGCGGTAAACGGGATACTGAAGGGGATGGGGATTATCACATACAGATGGTTTTTTCACCACTATCAAAGAATAAAAAAACCCGTGAGTCTGATGACTGAATTGTACCGTCCGGCTCTTATTATCATACGGTTTGATCAGGGCATAATTTATTGTATTGAATCTTCAGAATAAATACCATTAAGGAAATAGTACTTCTCATTGTGGACAGGAAGGTGATACCGGCATGACAAGAACCATTGAAGTTGTGTATGAAGATAATGTCTTCAAACCCATAAGGGTCGGTCAAAGGCATGAAGGAACATGACCGCATGGTAGCATCTTTTATCCGGCGCCCGGACAAAAAAGGATTGCAGGATCTGGCTGGAACTCTCACGCATAACGAAGCACGGGCAATGCAAAAGCTCAATCGACGCGGAGTTTGAAACGATTGAAGGCACCTGGTAACCTTGCCGTTGATACCAATGCCGTCCGGAGCAGAAGATCCGTCTGTTTTTCCCCCAACCAATTACGACGGCTCCACTGAAAAGATTATGAATGTAACAGCCATATATGGATTAAAGGAGTAAACCTGCAATGGGAAAACAAGAAGATACTGAAATTATTTTTATTATCAATGAATCCCCCGAAGGAGGCTATGAAGCACACTCCCTGCAGCATTCTATCTTCACCGAAGCAGATACTTTTGAAGAGCTGAAAGAGATGATCCATGATGCGGTCCTCTGTCATTTCAAAACAGCGGACCGGCCCCGCATGATCAGGCTTCACCAGGTCAGGGAAGAACTGATGGTTGCATGAGACTGCCAAGGGATGTAAATGGCGATGAACTCGCCCGCCTTCTTACGCGGTATGGGTATCGTATCGATCACCAGACCGGTAGTCACGAGCGATTGTCAGCGATAATTAACCATAACACGCACGATCTCACCATTCCCCGGCACAAACCCCTTCGCGTAGGAACATTGCATGGAATCCTCAGGGATGTTGCAGAGCATCGGGAGATTCCGCTCGTACAGGTTATCACGGAATTGTCTGGATAATCTGCTTTGCATCGCCGGGCAAGGTAACGTTCTCGCGTGAGTCCAGCTCCCCCTATTCATCCCGGTTCTCTCATACCCCTAAAGCCAACCCTCCGCCTTTTTTATCGATCCGGCAACCATACTCTTCCATGATCTACGATACACTCTCAAATCTCGGCCGGTACCCCTGCATCCCGCATGCAGCGGAGATCTCAAAATTCTTTGCTGCGCACGATATTGCCCGGCTCGCGGACGGCTCCCTCCCGATCACCGGTGACGATGTGGTCTTCAAAAAGAGCCGGTACTGCCCAAAGGAGATTTCGAACACCCGGTACGAGTCGCACCGCGAATTTGCGGACCTGCATGTTGTCATCAGCGGCAGCGAAGTCATCAAAACGGTCTTCATGGCTGATGCCCTGCCTGCTGTCCCGTACGCGGAGAAGGACGATGTGGAGTTCTTCACCGCAGTTTCGAACATCACTGACATTTTCCTTGCGCCAGGCATGTTCCTCTGGCTCTCCCCGTTCGAGCCCCACCGGCCCGGGTGCGTGTGCGGGGGATATGATGGGGAGGTGGTGAAGGGAGTGGTGAAGGTGCGGATACGGTAGACCCTGGAGAAGTACTATTAATATCTAAGAAAACGGGCGGACACCATCGCTACGACGGGGGGATGGTCTGTCGCCGCCGGTTCACCCTCTCCGGACCCCCCCTTTGATTTTGTTATTTTGCCGGAACCCCCTGGCATGGGGGTGGGGGGATGTCGCTGCGATGGTGGAGAGGTGGGCTCCCGCGAGGGGGGTGGGTTTTTTTTAAAGAACCTGGAGAGGGCGGGGGGAGATGGCGGCGGTCTTCAGGAAGAGCTGGTACTGCCCAAACGAGATCGCGAACACCCGGTACGAGTCGCACCGCGAATTTGCGGACCTGCATGTTGTGATCAGCGGCAGCGAAGTCATCAGAACGGTCTTCACGGCCGATGCCCTGCCTGCCGTCCCGTACGCGGAGAAGGACGATGGGGAGTTCTTCACCGCGGATTCGAACATCTCGGACAAAAGCCCTTGCCCCGGGCAGGTTCCTCTTCCTCTCCCCGTTCGAGCCCCACCGGCCCGGGTGCGTGTGCGGAAAAACTAATTACCGTACCGGGAAATTCCATACCATTGATACGATCAGGAAGGATGCTCAAGAGAGAAAAGTGTGCAGGCGCACGCTGACCAGTTTGATCATACGGTTCTTTTTTTGCCCGGGCAAAAAATTCTGGAAAGTATTGGCTACACCAAATATTCCAATCCTTCATCGTCAATGCATTAATACTTGAGAAAACACAAACCACTCACTACCAAATAATGAAACCACTCGTCCTTCTCCGGCAGCACGAACCGGAACTGAAAAAACGGTTCGGTGTTGCAACCATTGGAATCTTCGGGTCCTTCGCCCGCGGAGAGGAGCGGCCGGACAGCGATGTGGATGTCCTTGTCGCGTTCCAGAACGGGAAAAAGACGTTCGATAATTTTATGGGTACAAAATTTTATCTTGAAGACCTTTTCAAAAGAAAAGTCGATCTGGTTACAGATGCAGCTCTTAAGCCGCTTATCCGCGATCCAATCATGAAGGATGTAATCTATGCCTAGATCGCAGCTGCTTTACTTAAACGACATTGCAGAAGCGGCAGGGAATATCCGGTCGTATGTCGGCGAGCTGACTTTTGACCAGTTCCGAAATGACCAGATGCGGGTTGATGCAGTCATACGTAACTTCGAGATCATTGGCGAGGCTGTCAAAAACTTAAGCGATGATCTCAAAGGACAATTCCCATCTACGGACTGGAGAGCTGTTGCGGGATTCCGGGATATGTTAATTCACGGTTACTTTGGGATTGACCCTGAGATTCTCTGGGATATTATCACCAATAAGATTCCGGTGCTCCAGGACGAGATCACCACCATCATCGAATACGAGAAAACCAGGGCCCGATAATCATTCATCTTTTCCCCCATGACTGCGGCCGGATCCGGTTCGGATTTTTTCCCATCTGACGGGTTCACGCGGGAATGTCATGGATGGCAACAGCCGGGGTGTGGAGCGGGTTCCCACGCGAACACCCCTTTGATTTTTTTGCCGGGACCTCCGGGCACCGGGGTGGGGGATTGGCAGGATCGTTTCGGTCCGTCCTGCTCCATTTTCCGGCGGGGATAATTATCCCCCGTCGGAGAGATCGAGCCTGCGAGGGGTTGGGGAATCGGGGGTGATCTTGGCTTCCGATTGCCTGATCCGGTACAATTTTTCGGCCGGAATCGCAAAAAAATCGGTCGCGTGTTTTGGGCGGAGGCTGTTTTGGATCCTGTTTGGCGTGATACTCGTGATTTCTGCGCTAAAAATCAGCCGGTTTAAACCGGTTACAAGGGGATAAGTCAGGTTTTATTGTGCGGGAGATCGGCCCTGAATTGAGGGGGATCCGTTCCGGAGAGGTATGGTAAGGCCGGACCGGGAAATAGAGTG
>JBFYKS010000023.1:0-3874 GCA_041305785.1 Methanoregula sp.
GTGGGGCACCGCCCGAGTTTGAGGCCCTGCTTCTTTGCCTCTTCCTTGAGCGCCTTCGTGTCGATATCCTTGATGAATTCACTCAGTTCCTTTTGTTCCAAACGGGATCAGTGAATGATAGGAACCGGGGACGATAAGGATTTCCACGCCGGTTATTCCTGTCTTCTTCCCACAACGAGGTACCCGGTATAGGAGAGGCTGAACCTGCCCTCGCGAGCCCGCTGGACAAACTCGTTTTTTATCATGGCGACCTGGTCCGGTGCCAGTTCCCCGGCCAGTCGCATCCGCTCCAGCAGGTGGGGCAGGTCAAAGACCGGATCTGCCACCGCGAGATCGTCAAGGACCAGCGTCCGGGGCTCAGCATGGACATCTGAAAGCCCGTTCGCACGGAATATCCGGGAGAGGTCGTGCCCGATCCTGCCGGATGCAAAACTGTCGCGCCACGAACGGCGGATTAGTTCTGCCTGTTCCTCGTCATCAAGGCTTATTTCGAAGGTTTCCCAGTCGTTGTCGAACGCGACAAGGATTCCGCCCGGCGCAAGAACCCGGGCAAGTTCTCCTATGGCCTTCTCCGGTGTATGGATGTGCTGAAGCACCCGGTCGATCCGGCAGGCCCCGAATGTGCCATCACGGAAGGGTGTGTGCAGGATGTCGCCCTTCACGAGCCGGCACCGGTCGCTGTATGCTGCTATTCGCACTGCAGCCCGGCCAAGCAGTGCCCCGCTCGCGTCGAGTCCGATGATCGTTGAAGGTTCAGGGAGCGCGGATGCAAGGCTGGGGAGATCGACTCCTGCCCCGCAGCCGGCGTCCAGAACCCGTTCAGGTGCTGCATCTGCGATGATCCGGATGCTGTCCTGCTTGACCTCGTTGAAGAATGGGACGTTCGCGATGAGGTCGAGGCACCGGTGGCACGCATCCGTGTCACCGGACGTATCGACATCGCGGAAACCGGTGGCAAGGAACTGGCGCGGAGGCGGTTGTACGGTCATAAAAAGGGTTTGTTTAGAAAAAAATTACATCGAGATCTGCGCCAGCGCATCGTAAGCCATGCGGTGGAAGACCGCTGGATCCATCGTGGGGTGTTGCTCTTTTGCCTTGGCAATATCCGGTGAATCGCCGGTCCGCAGGGCATTGATCCGGTCGAGCGTGCGTTCTGCGGCATCCAGCACCCAGAGATCGCGGGTGTCCTTGTCAACCACGGTGATCGACTCGACCCGGATCGAGACCATCGGTGCACTGGCTTCATCTTTCCGGTACAGGTTCGGTTTCCCGACCACAGCAACAAATGCCGGGGTCTCGATCTTTGCCAGCTGCTGCATCGCCTCGGGCTGGTAGCTGCCGGCCATCACAAAGAATGTGCCTGTCGGGTCGACAACGCGACCCCGGTAGAAGATGTTCTGCTCTCCCTGCCGGGTCTTCTCGGTCAGGGTGCCGACAATGAAGACCCGGTTACAGCGCTCACCGGTCGGCAGGAGGACAAAGGTCGGGCTCTTCTCGTCCTCGCCGTCCTTGAACTGGTAATGGCATTCCCGGAGTTCTCCGGCAAAGACGCGCCGGGCCGGTTCGCGCTCGAATGAGCCCTCGCGCCTTGTCATGTCGCGTGCGGGCATGCTCATGCTGCACCCCCGGCCTTGTTGAGCAGTCTCGTGTGATCGGTGCTGTCGAACTTCTTTTGTTCGCAGGAGTTCACGAGCAGCCGGTTCTCGATCTCCCGGCCTTTGCAGGTTATGTACCGGCCAAGCACCTTGTCCCGCATCTGGAGGAAGACCTCGTCCATCCCCAGCGGGTTGTTCTCCGCGATCTCCTTTGCCGCGTCAAGGTTGATACCGGTCAGGGTCTCCACGGCATCGCGCTGGAGGAGGATGCTGTGGGTCTTTACCCCGTCATCAAGCCAGCCCTTGATCCGGAGGTCATACACAAAATTCGGCTGGATCTCGTGTACCGGGCAGTAGTTCTGCCGGGAGAGCGCGCGGTTGCAACCCTCCACCGGGCAGCGCTTGATGATGCCGGATCCTGGCGCAATGTGAACGATGGCACCGGTGAAGGATGCTTCACCCCCGCTGACCGGAATATCGCCTTCCTCCTGCAGGATCGTAGCACCGTTCAGGTTCAGCGAGAGCCGGCCGTTGAACTCGTCAACCTGCGCGTAGAAGATATTGTACACGCCACCGACCTCGAGGCTCTCCCTGCCGGGCTCCTTCCAGATCACGAACTTGATGGTCCCGGTCTCATCGCCCAAAAGCCCGGACTGGAGCATGCGCTCATGACTCGCATCCCATTCCTGCACCACCTTGGCGCGGACGCCACCGATACCCGGGTGCAGGTCTTTTATTGCGATTGGGGCGGGGATGAGCGTCCGATCCTCGCTGATCTCCTTGATCGTTGTTCCGGAATGGATCTTCAGGTTTGCCACTCCTTTGTACTCGTCCACAACCCCGGACTCGATCCGGTACCACGATCCCTCGGTCATGGCCGGTGCATTCGCCTTGGCCCATGCCACGAACCGGATCGCGCCGGATTCATCGGCAAGGATCCCGCTCTGGGCAATCGAAGGGGATGCCGGGGCTGAGAGGGCAACGACCTTTCCTTCAAAGGTCACCCACTCGCCCGGCACCGCTTCTGCAATCTTCTTCTCCTGGGTTCCGCCCCCGCCCTTCTGGGTGCCGGGGTTTGAACCCGGCAGGGCCATATTGTATTCCTTGGCGAGTTCGTTGGTCACACTGCGCTCCGCCTCGGACAGCTGGACCCCGAATTCCTGTACAAGCCGTTTGAGCTTGCCTTCGATTCGTGTCTTGTCTGCGAGGGCTGTTCCGTCTTTGACAAACTTTCGGGAGATTCTTTCTGCTGCTTCGGAAAAATCCATTTCATACATCTCCAGTTACTGGTGCGGTTTTATCCGGTCTATATAGTGTAGGCATGCGTAGTGAAAGTGTCGGATCTGATTTAAAACGGGCCGAAACTCCCCTGAATAATCAGGTTTATCACCCTCAGAGCAGACTTAGAACGGTATGGCAGAAATTACCGCTGACAGTACTATCTACGAGCTCCTCCAGGCAAAACCCGATGCAACCGAAGCCCTCTTCAGGTTCGGCATGGGCTGTGTCGGCTGCGCGATCGCCCGTGGCGAGACCATCCGCGAGGCAGCACAGGCACATGGCATCCCCCTCTCCGAGCTCGTTGCAGCGCTCGGGATCAAGGAATAATTTTTCTCTTATTGTGCTTTTTTTTGACTCTTTGGTGTCGTAGCGACCGTCAGGATTTCAGCACCTTTTTTTGTTTTGTGGCAAGTTGCATCAGTTCCTGCCGCGAAGCCCCTGGGAATTTTTTAAGATAGGCTGCAACCTCCGGTTCGTGGAGGAGGAGGCACCGCGCACAGTTCCAGACCCGTCCCCCGCCCGAACTCTCCGTCCACTCCCCCAGCGACTCGTCATGGCAGGGATAGAACGGGCAGTAACAGTAATCGCAGGACTGCCCTTTGAAATGACAGGGATAATACGGGCAGTTCTCCGGTGTCCACTCCACCCAGTGCTCCCCCTTGAACCGGCTGAAGATGAAGAAGGCGGGCCGGAAGGATTGCACGCCGTTGTCATGGCGCCGTACAGCTTCCGGGATCCCGTGAAGCACAGCCTCCCGAATCCTCCGCCCGATCTCCGTATCGCGACCGGATGAACGGTGGCATATGTTGTCCATTCCCTCGCAGGCTGCAATGATTGCGTCTGCCGGTGTACCGGTCACCGGGAAGTCCATTCCCTGCAGCGCCGAGGCCTTTGCATCGGATGCGACCATGATCGCTTCGAGCATCGCGGCATCCTCCATTCACTGCGTACTGACAATGATGATATTGAAGATCGGAAGAGAGTCGTGTAGGTAAAGA
>JBFYKS010000024.1:0-3111 GCA_041305785.1 Methanoregula sp.
CGGCATGAACTTGATGCCAGGTTCCTGCGGGGATAACCCGGGCCGGCATTTTTTTGGGCCAGAAACACGCATGAACGTGCGTGTCTTTCCAGGAGCATTTTTTTACTCACCTTTGCCGTCACGTCAATGATTATCAGCACAAAATACCAATCCGTTGCCACGACAAGCCCTCAGGCAGGATCCCCCAGATGAGAGACAGTCACCAGGTTCCCCTCAGCACCGGCACGCTCCGGTATAGTACCGATGACCCCGAAGCTATCGACCGGTTCCGTGAGATGGTACTTTCGCATTATTCCCTGCACGGCCGGGACCTGCCCTGGCGGAAAACAACCGATCCGTACCATATCCTTGTCTCGGAGATGATGCTCCAGCAGACGCAGGTTGACCGCGTAGTACAAAAATTTTCAAAATTTATTGAACGTTTTCCTGACTTCTCAACCCTTGCAGATGCTCCGCTTTCTGAGGTGCTTGCGTGCTGGCAGGGGCTGGGCTACAACCGCCGGGCGATAGCGCTCCAGAAATGCAGCCGGCGGGCTATGGAAGAATTCGGGGGGAAACTTCCTGCAGATGTCGATACCCTTGATACGTTTCCGGGTATTGGCAGGGCAACAGCTTCGTCCATCTGCGCTTTTGCTTATGACCTTCCGGTCGTCTTCATTGAGACCAATATCCGCCGGGTCTTCATTCACTTCTTCTTTCCGGAGGAGGCAACCGTAGCCGACATGGATATCCTGCCACTTGTCCAGGCAACCCTGTACCCTGAAAGCCCCCGCCTGTGGTACAACGCACTGATGGATTTGGGAACGCGTTTGAAGACGACCGTGCCAAACCCGAACCGGCGCAGCCGCCAGTATACAAAACAATCCGCATTCGAAGGATCCGACCGGAAGATCCGGGGCTGCATCCTCAGACTCCTCTTATCCAACGGACGCATGACAGAAAAAAAGGTGATTTCCCTTGTATCTGAAGATCCCTCGCGGGTGAACCAGCTTCTCAGGGATCTGGAAGACGAGGGTTTCCTCACCCGATCCGGCCCCTGCATTGCAATTTCCACGCGGTAAACGGGAAACACCAGATCCATCCGGCCATTGTCATGAACCGATGGTTGATAAGCAAAAATTCCCAATAACCGGGTAAAAGCAGATGAGGCACCCTGATGACCGGCCCCAGTTCGATTCCGGATGAGGTGAAATGGCAGATCGCAGCAGAGTTCTCCGCGCAACTGCCAGCCCTGTACGACCGGACATTCCGCACAGCAGTCGGCAGGCAGTATGATCGTCTGGAGGAGGAGATCTGGATGGAGGCTGCACGGTTTGCGCTTGCGGTTGCAAAAAACCTCTCCCTCCCGGTCAGCACCGCACAGGACCTTGCAGAGACCCTGTGCACGGTCATGGTCATCCTCTTTGGCCCGTACTTCAAGAACGAGGCACTCGTGCTCTCACAGGACGGCGCGGTCATCATCGTCCGCCGCTGCCCCCTCCTGTCGCAGGGCAATGACTCCGGGTCGGCTGGCGAACGCACCTTCCATAAGTGCATGGCCTTTATCCTGACCGGTGTCCCCCTGATGAACAAGGATTTTTCAGCACGGTTTGTCCGCACCATGTGCACGGGTGACCGCCAGTGCGAGATCCGGATCCAGAAGAGCGAGAAAAAAGACAGGGAGAAAAAGTAGCGTCCTTATTTTAAGTAATACCCGGCAGCCATGCAGATGAGGCCAAGATAGAACATCAGGGCAAACGGCCAGGAGAAGCCAAGGTTGATGGAGTCGAGCCTCTTGAGATCCTGCACGGCTATCATGGCAAACCCGATGACAAACAGGGCGATACTGAGCTGTGTTCGTGTTGCTTTATCCATAAAAATGCTCCTTAAATAAAATGTATTTGGAGCCTGATGAAAAAAGGTTGCTGCTGCCGGGCAGGCAAAAATGCGTATCAGAAATTGCCGATGACAAGAGAGTAGAGTGCAGCACCCGGTTTTGGAGGATCTTCAATGCTCCCGACAACAATGCGCTCTTCCTTATAGGCAAGGTTTTCGCAGAGCGCCACCTGGAGCGGGGGGGCGAGGGTTGCAAGGCGGCAGTAGAGTTCATCCACGTCAAATTTCGGATCTGCAAGAAGGAAGACTACCTTCTGCCGCCGTACTTCTTCGAGCGTATCCCGCATCCCCTTCTCATGACCGTGACCATGGGCAACAACCACACAGACCCGTGACAGGGGGATATGGAGCCGGGCGGTGGCAATCTGGAGGGATGAGATGCCCGGGATGACCTCGCCTTTGAGATACCCGAGGCCGGCGAGCATGGGATCTCCCGTTGACAGGACGACGGCATCATCGGGAAGCGTGTGGAGTCTCTTGTAATCGTCTATGGATTTTACCGAGCAGTTGGACGGCAGGAACGGGCGGGCAAGAGCGATTGCCCGTTCCGAGCCATAGGCAAAGCGTGCTCGTTTGAGTTCCTTTATCGCCTGTTCTGTCAGCAGGCCCGGCCCGCACCCGACACCGATGATCTTCATGGACTCTCACCAATGACTGTACCTTCCCGGTTAATCAGGACGATGGTCACGTTCGGCCGGATTCTTTTGAATTCGGTGAGGGTAGCAGTTACCATCGCGGGAAACTGAGGGGATACCGACAGTTCTTCGATCGTCGCAAACCCGGTACCGGCGAGCAGGTCCGGGTTGATATGCCGGAGGATGAGTGCCGGCAGCCCGCAGAGCGTCACCTCTCCCCGTGCGGCATCAAGAGCCTGCCGGAGTTTACCCCCGATAAGGATGACCTCGCAATCCGGAAAGAGCAGCCGGGAGAAACGCAGGCCGATCCGGCCCGTCGTGAGCACGGGCCGGTCTGCCTGTGCAATCCGTTCGGTTGTCGATTCAGTCAGGTGATCATCCCAGGGTTCAACCAGCCCGGTTGTGCCGAGCACGGAGATTCCCCCTTCAACGCCAACTTTCGGGTTAAGGGTCTTTTCTGCGATCGTTGCACCAAGGGGGGAGGAGATCGTAACCGAGACACCCGTTTCCTGTATGATGTCAAGCGCTTCCTGCACCGCCCGGACGATGGCTGTAAGTGCCGGGGGACTGACGGCTGGTGCTCCCTTCCGGTACCGCGGGG
>JBFYKS010000025.1:0-4094 GCA_041305785.1 Methanoregula sp.
CAAGCGCTCCCACAATAAAACCGGCCGTCTCCCCATCGCAGGTGGCAACAAAATAGGTTGTCGGATAATAGGTTAAGGCTTCCAAAAAAACGCCCTGCTCCCACGGGTCGGGGAACGACTCCTCCTCGATGGCAACGATAGCCCCCATATCCGTGGGGACTGCACGCCGGATCTGGGGCTGGGAGGGCATTGCAATTTCGCGGGGTCGGATCATGGGCTGGGCACCGGATTTTTCTCGACTATAGAATCCAGCGTACATTCACATCAATATTGTTACAGCCAAACGGGCTGGTGCGGGAAAATATATGGGAGTACGCCTAAGTATTCAGGGCAAGTCTTTAAGGGATTTCTTTTCGTCTGGATGTGGGTGCATGGTCAGGATCTATCGTTTTTCCGGGGTACGGCCGGAGCGTTCGGAGGCACAGGCTATCGCCGCTGTCCCGTATGATGTTGTAACTGCGGATGAGGCGCGGGCAATTATTGCCAGGAACAGTAAAAGTTTCCTGCGCGTGAGCCGCCCGGATGCCGAGCTTTCAGCTATCCCTGCTGACGATCCCCGGATCTATGAACGGGCCCGCGAGAACTTCGCATCCCTCGTGAACAGCGGGCAGATGCTCCGCGATCCTGAACCGGGGATGTACCTGTACCGGGTGCAGCAGGATGGCGACACCTTCCTTGGTCTCTGCTGCTGCCTTGACGTGGACGATTACCGGAATACCAGCATCCGGCGCCACGAACTGACCCGCTATGACAAAGAAGAGGACCGCACCCGGCACATCGAAAGTACAAAAACCCACAACGGCCCCGTGGTCCTCCTCTACCGGGACACCGGGGACACCTACAGCTTCATCAAGTCGCTTATCGCCCCCGGGTCCGTGCCGGATGCCGAAGTGAAGATCCCCGATGGGGGCGTCCACCAGATCTTCCGGATCACGGATGGGGCACACCTCGACCGGCTCGAGAAGACCTTCGCGTCCATCCCGGCACTCTACATAGCAGATGGTCACCACCGGGCAAAATCCGCGGTCAATGTTGCCGACCGCCGGATCGTTGCCGGGCTGCCCGCGGAGGGTGAGGTTTCCCGCTTCCTCGGGGTCATGTTCGCCCACAACAAGGTGAAGATCCACGGGTACAGCCGGCTCCTGGTCAACCTCGGCACCTTCACCCACGATGCATTCATCGAAACCCTGGAAAAGTATTTCGAGGTCAGGCCGTACGGCAGGGTCAACGGCCGCGAGTTTAATATCCGGCCGAAGTGTCAAAAGCCGGAGAACAACCATATCGTCCACATGTATATCGGGGGCCAGTGGTACGAGTGCACCCGCCTGATTGACAAGAAGGCAAAACCCTTGGAAGCTCTCGATGTTGCCGTGCTCCAGACGTACGTGCTCGAAGGATTGCTCGGGATCACCGATCCCCGCGGGGATTTACGGCTCCAGTACCTTGGCGGTGCCCGGCCGGTTGCCGACCTCGAGAAACTCGTGGACATGGGGCAGTACCAGCTCGCGTTTGCCATGCAGCCGGTGAAAGTCGAGACCGTCCTTTCTATTGCGGACGGAGGCGGCGTAATGCCCCCGAAGTCCACGTGGTTTGAGCCCAAGCTCTTGAGCGGGCTTGTGGTCCACACATTTGACTGATCCCAACCCTTCTCCTTTATTGTTTTTGCGCGGCAATGGTTGAGGGTATGATCACCCTCGCCCTCCCCAAAGGCAGCCTTGAGGCGCAGACGCTCCAGCTCTTCAAGGAGGCTGACCTCGAAGTCAAGCGCACGGACCGCGACTACAACCCCCGTATCGATGACCCCCGGATCGGCAAAGTGAAGATCCTCCGCCCGCAGGAGATCCCGACCTACGTGGACAAGGGATACTTCGACCTCGGTATATCGGGTCTTGACTGGATAACCGAGACCGGTTCAGATGTCGTGGAGGTGGCCAACCTCTCCTACAGCAAGACCGGCGAGGGCAACGTGAAAATCGTGATTGCCGTCCACCGCGACGAGCCCATCGATACGGTCACCCAGATCCGGCCGAACAGCCGGGTCACCACCGAATACCCCGAGCTCACAAAAAAGTTCTTTGAGGATCTCAAAATCCCCGTCCAGATGTTCCACTCGTTCGGCGCATCGGAGGCAAAAGTTCCTGACCTGATGGACGTGGTCGTGGACCTCACCGAGACGGGAACGACACTCCGCAAGAACGGTCTTAAAATCATCGGCCAGATCATGGAGTCCCACACGGCTATCATCGCCAACAAACAGGCATGGGCGGACCCGCAGAAGCATAAGGAGATCGAGGAGATAAGGACGCTCCTCTTCGGGGTTATCGATGCCCGGCACAAGGTGCTCCTGACCATGAACGTCCCTACGGCATCCATGGAGCGGCTTGTTGCTGCGCTTCCTGCTATGAAGAAACCGACCGTGGGCCGGCTCCACGGGATCGACTATTACAGCATCCAGACGGTGGTGCAGAAGAGCGCGGTGAACGGGCTCATCCCGAAACTGAAGGCTTGCGGAGCGGAAGATATCCTTGAGATCCCGATCACGAAGATCGTGCCGTGAGGGGTGATTCTCTTTTTTTCGATGCTTAAGAATGGGATATCAATAGGGTGTTCCACAACATCGTGACGAGATGCTCTTCGTCCGGTAGGTACGGAAGCCCGTTCCTTCAATCTATGGGGGGGTGACCCGATCTGACTAAATTGAAAAATGGCGAGGGGAGTTTTAAAAAAATCAATCAAGTTTGATATAAATGGTCTCATCCGACGGGGCAATACAGCGTTGTATTGAATCCGTCCGCGAGGGTTTTGCATCAACTGCTCCTGCCACGATCTGCAGGTCATAACATTTGCCCGGAGACCATAACGACGTATCGGCCGTGGAAATGGACTTGAATCTTGTTTCTTCGACTACCTTATTCGAGATGAAAACCAATCCGCCGGGCACGGTCTGCCACTGCGCTCCCCCAACCGGCCGGTACAGGATCGCTTCCTCAACGGTCTTATCTCCATCATACGTGGTATTCCACTTGATAGACCAGACGGTAGTGCCGGGTGTGCCGGCATCTGTAAATGAGAGGTTGTCGACACTGAGCGTCCTGCTGCCGAAACCGACATTCACAATGCTCTGTTTGACATGGCAGGTCATTGGTGGAATAAAGCTTGTCTGGACACCCCCATCGGAACCAACGAAGGTGATGGTGGAACTGTCAGGTCCGAACATCTCAATATTTCCTGCTTCCGTGAGCTTGAGGCGGAACGTTGCACGCCAGGTCTCATTCAGTTTAATAGTCCCGACATCAAACGCCATGGCCCGGGCATCCCATGCATCGCGGTCGTCGCGTGATACGTGATACAGCTGGTGGTAAACTCCCGTCTTGGAGATATTGGTCTTATTGATATAGGTCGAGTCCGTGGACTGTGCGGGAATATGGACATCGGCAACATAGTCCATATAATCACGGATGTCTTTTGTCGGGTCGTCATTGATCTTGACCGTCCCGAAATCCAGTGCGGTATATACATTACCACCCGCGGTCTCTCTCAGGTCACCTGCAATCGCGCTATAGATACCGTCAAGCTCTGAGGGGTTGTTGGCATTGAAATACTTGCCTTCAGTCGTATCGGCATACCGCTGGAGGATTTTCGCCATCTCCTCTGATACACTAAGGCCAATCACATAGACCTTGACACCACGGTTCTTTGCATAAGTTAAGACACTATCCGTTTGGGTAAGGCCCGTGTCTGAGAACCGGGTTGTATAAGTACCTCCGCCATCGGGAGCAGTAGTTGTTAATGCCTCCGGATCGCCACCGGTATTCCAGGCACCATCCGTCAGAAGGATGATCGCCCGTACCCTTCCAGGTGTTGCAGCGGGCATGAGATTGACCGCACGGTAGATCCCTTCACGGGTAGGTGTACCTCCCTGGGGGACGATTGTATTCAGTGCTGCGTCAACATCTGCCTGATTATGGAGGCCGAAGGCAAGTTCTGTATGAGTATTGCCAGCAGTATAGTCCATGGCATTGCCGCCGTTATAATGCTCAACAACATACTGGTGATGGGGGCTGGCAAAGGAATAGGCTGTAGAGGTTGTTACC